>NZ_JBITBU010000002.1:0-175161 GCF_044452545.1 Nocardia sp. NPDC051900
GAATCAGAAATATCTAAACTAGAGTCCGAAAACCCAGCAAAACAATCGCCAGCCGGAAATTAGCTGACTAAAAATGCCCGACCCTCCACACGGGGAGTGAAGAGGCCGGAACCAAAAAATAATTGGCACTGACATTCATCGACACACTATTGAGTTCTCAAAGAACACACGCACACACCATCGCCCGGTTTGAGCCGATTGATCGGTGAAGCAACTTTTCCAGCTTAGCTCAGCCGTGAACCCAGTTGCAAACTGAGGTCTCGTTCGAGCTAGTGTGACCGTCAGGCGCTCCTCGTCCTACCTCGTTTCCCTGGCCTCCCGCTCAGCGTTTCCGCTCAGCTTCTCGGCTCCGGGTCGGTGTCCGTGTCGCTCTGACTTGGAATAAGTTACGTGTCTGCGTGCACCATGTCAAATCGCCTGGTCAGAACGCATTTTCCGGAACGCTTTCGGTAACTCGCCGCCACCGACCCGAACGCCGCGGCACTCAATCCACGACGCCGACGCGCCTTACCTCGCCACCGAGCGCCTGCAGCTGCTCGACGAAATTCGGATATCCGCGATCAATGTGGAAGACGTCGTGCACTTCGGTGGTCCCGTCGGCGACCAAGCCCGCCAGCACCAGACCCGCGCCGGCTCGAATATCCGACGACCACACCGGAGCGCTCGACAACCGCGGGATCCCACGGACCACCGCGTGGTGCCCATCGGTGCGCGCGTCGGCGCCGAGCCGGATCATCTCCTCCACGAACCGGAAGCGCGCCTCGAAGATGTTCTCGGTGATCATCGAGGTCCCGTCCGCGATCGACGCGAGCCCGATGGCCATCGGCTGCAAGTCGGTCGGAAAACCGGGGAACGGCAGGGTCGAGAAATTCACGGCGCGCGGACGCTCCGCCTGGACCACCCGGAAGCCGTCCTGCTCGAACGAAATGCGCGCACCCGCGGACCGCAGCTTGTCCAGCACCAGCGACAGGTGCTTGGGATTCACGCCGGTGACGCGGATGTCGCCCAGCGTCATCGACGCGGCGATGCCCCAAGTCGCGGCGACGATGCGGTCCCCGATGACGCGGTGCGTGGTGGGCTCGAGCCGTTCGACCCCCTGGATGGTGAGCACCGACGTGCCCGCGCCGCTGATCCGCGCGCCCATCCGGACGAGCATGTTGCACAGGTCGACGATGTCGGGCTCGCGCGCGGCGTTGTCGATCACCGTCTCGCCCTCGGCGAGCACCGCCGCCATGAGGATGTTCTCGGTCGCGCCGACCGAGGGGAAATCCAGGCGGATGCGCGCACCCTGCAATTCGTCGGCCTTGGCTACCACACAACCGTGCTCGATCTCGCTGGTCGCGCCGAGTAGGCGCAGACCGGCCTGGTGCATGTCCAGCGGTCGGGAGCCGATGGCGTCACCGCCGGGCAGCGCCACGACGGCGCGCTTGCACCGCGCCATCAGCGGACCGAGCACGCACACCGACGCGCGGAACTGGGTCACCGCGGGGAAGTCCGCGTGATACTTCGGTTCGGCGGGCGTGGTGATGGCGACCACTCCGCCGTCGATGGTCACGTCGCAGCCGAGACCGCGTAGGACATCACCCATCAGCGGCACGTCGAGGATGTCCGGGCAGTTCGTGATCGTGGTGGTGCCCTCGGCCAGCAGCGCAGCGGCCATCAGTTTGAGGACGCTGTTCTTGGCGCCCCCCACCGTGACCTCACCGACGAGTCGATTTCCGCCGGTAACCAAAAACCGTTCCATGCCGCCTCTCCGCGTATTCGGCGCACTGTTGGTGCAAGGATAGTTGGGGCGGCGCACTACGGTGCCGCCTCTCCACGACTCCCCTCGCCTCCGGACGTTTTCGCCGTTGGAGCGAGTGCCGCGGGATGGGCGTACTGCGATCGACGAGGTGGTCTCGTCACCTTGCCGGCAATACCCAGTGATCGCTCGGGTACTCGCCTCGGGTGCTACGCGATCAGACGCCCGGCCGTTTCCCGCCGGGCTTCCACAGGATATCGCCGCCGGGATTGGCGACCCGGCTCAGGATGAACAGCAGATCCGAGAGGCGATTGAGGTACTTGGCCGGCAGCGCGTTGGTCTCCTCCGGATGGGACTCGATCGCCGCCCAGGCCGAGCGCTCCGCACGGCGGGCGACCGTACGCGCGGTGTGCAGCAGGGCCGCCAGCGCGGTACCGCCGGGCAGGATGAACGAATCGAGCGCAGGCAGTCCGGCGTTGAACTCGTCGCACCACGCTTCGAGCCGATCGATGTACGGCTGGGTGACCCGCAGCGGCGGGTACTTCGGCTCCGCGACCACCGGGGTGGAGAGGTCGGCCCCGGCGTCGAATAGATCGTTCTGTATCTGTCGCAGCACCGCGAGCATCGTTTCGTCCGGGCCGCCGAGGGCGATCGCGACGCCGATGGCGGCGTTCGTCTCGTCGCAGTCGGCGTAGGCGACCAGGCGTGGGTCGGTCTTCGCGACTCGGGAGAAGTCGCTCAATCCCGTGGTCCCGTCATCGCCGGTCCGCGTGTAGATCCGGGTCAAATGCACGCTCACAGCACAACCCTAACGGGCGCGGCCTGCTCGGGCCGCCGATAGCCCTCGGACCGGGAACTACAGCCCCGGCATCCGCCGAGTGCGATCGGAGGGGCGGGATTCCACCCAGGAGAGGAAGGCGGTCAAAGAGTCGCGATCCAGGGCCAACTCGAAGTCGCCCGCGCGGTCGGACACCGCGATCACTGCGATGTCGTCGGTCATGATGTCGTATTCGTCGCCACGGGGGCCGCGGCGATCGCCGATCTCGATGCCCTGACGCCGGATGGTGGAATCCGGGCCGAGTTTCAGGCTGGTGAGTTTGAAGAAGACGAGACGATCCTCGTCATAGCGGATCAGGCCGTGCCGCCACCCCTGACCGCCGCGGGCGGGCAGTACGCGCAGGATCGCGGCAGTTCCGCCGCGCCGCAACATGATCAGGCGGTAAGTCGAGGCCAAGGCGAGGAACACGAGCGTTAGCACCAGAATGATCAGGAGAACCATCCCGGTTTGCAATGCCGTACGTCCCTTCGCTCCGCCGCCGTGTCGTCCACGGCATTCGATTGGCGGTGTACCAGCTTCTCGTGGTTTCGCGGGCTTTCGCCCCGAGCCCGATGCTGACACCGCGTGCGGTCATTCAATCACGGCCCCGAGTTTACAAATGCCCCGGCCGTGTCCGACTCGCCTGAAAGACGCTGTCGGCGGTGAAGGAAGCTTCACCGCCGACAGCGATCGTTCTCGATGACAGGTTGTTGCTAGGCGTTCGCGTTCTGCTCGACCGCGCGCACCCGAGCCTGAGCGGCTCGCTGCTGCTCCTCGCTGGCGTCGGAGTCGGCCAGCACCCGGCGGGCCTCCTCGACGTCCACCTCGTCGGCGAATTCCGCCGACTCGGCGAGCACCCGAACCGAGTTCGCGGTCACCGAGAAGAAGCCGCCGTGCACCGCGGCGACGACCCGCTGACCATCGGTGTCCACGATCGCCACGGTGCCGCCCTCGACCAGCTGGCCGAGCAACGGCTCGTGCCCGGCCATGATGCCGATCTGGCCCTCGGTGGTCTGCGCGCTGACGAACGTCGCCTGGCCGGACCAGAGCAGTCGTTCGACCGCGACGAGATCGACTGACATTTCCGCCATCGGTGACTACTTTCCGAGGATCTTCTTCGCGGCCGCCTCGACATCGTCGAGACCACCGCAGCTGTTGAAGGCCTGCTCCGGGTAGCTGTCGAACTCACCCTTGCAGACGCGGTCGAAGTCGTCGATGGTCTGCTCGAGCGGCACGACCGAACCCACCTGACCGGTGAACTTCTCGGCCACGATGAAGTTCTGGCCGAGGAACTTCTCCAGACGACGGGCGCGGCCGACGAGCACCTTGTCCTCTTCGGACAGCTCGTCCATACCGAGGATGGCGATGATGTCCTGCAGTTCCTTGTACTTCTGCAGGATCCGCTTCACCTCGTTGGCCACCCGGAAGTGCCGGTCGCCGACGATCGAGGCCTCCAGGATGCGGGAGGTCGAGGTCAGCGGGTCGACGGCCGGGTAGATGCCCTTCTGCGAAATCGGGCGGGAGAGCTCGGTCGTCGCGTCGAGGTGGGCGAAGGTGGTCGCCGGAGCCGGGTCGGTGTAGTCGTCGGCGGGCACGTAGATGGCCTGCAGCGAGGTGATCGACCGACCACGGGTCGAGGTGATGCGCTCCTGCAGCTCACCCATCTCGTCGGCCAGCGTGGGCTGGTAACCGACGGCGGAGGGCATGCGGCCGAGCAGGGTCGACACCTCGGAACCGGCCTGGGTGAACCGGAAGATGTTGTCGATGAACAGCAGCACGTCCTGGTGCTGCACGTCGCGGAAGTACTCGGCCATGGTCAGGGCCGAGAGCGCGACGCGCATACGGGTGCCCGGCGGCTCGTCCATCTGTCCGAAGACGAGGGCGGTGTCCTGGAGGACGCCCATCTCCTCCATCTCCAGGCGCAGGTCGGTGCCCTCACGGGTGCGCTCGCCGACGCCGGCGAACACGGAGGTGCCGGAGAATTCCCGCGCGATACGGGTGATCATCTCCTGGATCAGAACGGTCTTGCCGACACCGGCGCCACCGAACAGACCGATCTTGCCGCCCTTCACGTACGGGGTGAGCAGGTCGATGACCTTGATGCCCGTCTCCAGGATCTCGGTCTTGCCCTCGAGCTGGTCGAACGACGGCGGCTTGCGGTGGATGCCCCACTGCTCGCCCTCGCGGCCGAGGCCGGGGGTGTCCAGGCAGTCGCCGAGGGCGTTGAAGACGTGGCCCTTGACCACGTCACCGACCGGCACCGAGATCGGCTTGCCGGTGTCGGTGACGGTGGCACCGCGGACCAGGCCGTCGGTCGGCTGCATCGAGATGGTGCGCACGATGTTGTCGCCGAGGTGCTGGGCGACCTCGAGGGTCAGGGTCTTGGCCACCGAGGTCAGGGTGATCTCGGCGTGCAGAGCGTTGAACAGCTCGGGAATGGCTCCGCGCGGGAACTCGACGTCCACGACGGGGCCGATGACCCGGACGACGCGGCCTGCGGCGCCGCCGGTCCGGCTCGTGTTGTCTTGAGTGACAGCTGCGGTCATTGGTGTTGGTTCTCTCCGTGTCGATGTGCGGCCTTCGAGGGGCCTTCTACGTGCCCGTCGCTCAGGCCGCGGGTGGCGCTCAGTCGCGGTCCGAGCTCGACGCCAGCGCGTTCACGCCGCCGACGATTTCGCTGATTTCCTGCGTGATCTGGGCTTGGCGCACCGAGTTCGCCTCGCGCTGGAGCACGCTCGCGAGTTCGTTGGCGTTGTCGGTGGCGGCCTTCATTGCGGTGCGCCGAGCCGCTGACTCGGATGCCGCTGCCTCGAGCAACGACGCGTAGATGCGCGTGTTGACGTACTTGGGCAGCAGCGCCGCCAGCAGCACATCGGCGTCGGGCTCGAATTCGTACTGCGCGTGGACGTCCGCGGTCGGTGAATCCGACACGATGTCCTCACCCAGGTCGAAGTTCTCGTCGACGTAGCTCACCTGGATCGGCGCCAATCGGCGCACCTCAGGGGTCTGCGTCAGCATCGAGACGAAGCGGGTGTACACGACGTGCAGCTCGTCGACACCGGCGATGTCACCCGTCCCGTTCGGAGCGGGCACCGCCCCGTCGGAGCCCGCCATGAAGGCGTCGACCAGGTGGTGGCACGCGGACGAAGCATCGGAGTACTTCGGCTGCTGCGAGAACCCGGTCCACGCCGACACGTACGAGCGATTGCGGAAGGCGTAGTACGTCAGGCCCTTGTTGCCCATGACGTAGAGCACCGGCTCTTTGCCTTCGTCACGCAAGGTGGTCATCAGCTCTTCCGCGCGCTTGAGCACGTTCGAGTTGTAGCCACCGCACATGCCGCTGTCACTGGTGATCACCAGCACGGCCGCCCGGCGCGGGTTGGCGCGCTCGGTCAGCAGCGGATGCGAAAGGTTCTTCGACGCGCTCGCCAGCTCGCTGAGGACCTTGGTGATCTCCTCCGCGTACGGCTTCGCGGCCGCGACCCTGGCCTGAGCCTTGGAGATGCGCGAGGTCGCGATCAGCTCTTGGGCCTTGGTGATCTTCTTGATCGAATTCACACCACGAATGCGGGAGCGCAATTCACGCAAGCTTGCCATCAGCGGTTCACACTCCCTTCATTCGCTGCGTGGGATTGGCGGCATCCGCCGGGCACGAGGTGGTCGCTGCCACCCTCGTGCCCGTCGCGCATGCCGCGGATCGAATAGCGCATTTGCCGACCCGCGTTACTTCTCGACGTGCTTGCGGGTCACCGACAGCGACTCGACCTCTTCGTGGTCGAGCTGGCCGGCTTCGGCCTCGTTGACCACGGGCGTGCCGTCGGAGGTGAGGAAGGTTCCCAAGAACTTCTTGGTCGCCGCCTCGACCTGCTCGGCCGCCTCGCCGGCGAGCACCTTGCCGCCCTCGATCGCCTTGAACACGTCGGCGGCGCTGCGGTGCAGCTCCTCGAGCAGTTCGGCGTTGAAGCGGCGGATGTCCGCGACCGGGATCGAGTCGAAGTGGCCACGGTCGACCAGGTAGATCGAGATGATCTGATCCTCGACCGGCACCGGCGAGTACTGGTCCTGCTTGAGCAGCTCGACCCAGCGGGCGCCGCGCTCGAGCTGAGCCAGCGAGGCCGCGTCCAGGTCGGAGGCGAAGGCGGAGAACGCCTCCAGCTCGCGGTACTGCGCCAGCTCGAGGCGCAGCGAACCGGCCACCTTCTTCATGCCCTTGGTCTGGGCGGCGCCACCGACGCGGGAGACCGAGGTACCGACGTTGATCGCCGGGCGGACACCCTTGTTGAACAGGTCGGACTCGAGGAAGACCTGACCGTCGGTGATGGAGATGACGTTGGTCGGGATGAACGCCGAGATGTCGTTGGCCTTGGTCTCGATGATCGGCAGACCGGTCATCGAGCCCGCGCCCAGCTCGTCGGACAGCTTCGCGCAACGCTCCAGCAGCCGGGAGTGCAGGTAGAAGACGTCACCCGGGTAGGCCTCGCGGCCCGGCGGGCGACGCAGCAGCAGCGAGATGGCGCGGTACGCCTCGGCCTGCTTGGTCAGGTCGTCGAACACGATGAGCACGTGCTTGCCCTGGTACATCCAGTGCTGGCCGATGGCCGAACCGGTGTAGGGGGCCAGCCACTTGAAGCCGGCGGAGTCGGAGGCCGGGGCGGCGACGATGGTGGTGTACTCCAGCGCGCCGTGCTGCTCCAGCGCGGCCTTGACGCCCGCGATGGTGGAGCCCTTCTGGCCGATGGCTACGTAGATGCAGCGCACCTGCTTGGTCGGGTCGCCGGTCTCCCAGTTGGCCTTCTGGTTCAGGATCGCGTCGATGCAGACCGCGGTCTTGCCGGTCTTGCGGTCGCCGATGATCAGCTGACGCTGGCCACGGCCGATGGCGGTCAGCGCGTCGATCGCGGTGATGCCGGTGGCCAGCGGCTCCTCGACCGGCTGGCGCTCCAGCACGGTCGCGGCCTGCAGCTCGAGCACGCGCTGTTCCTCGGACTCGATCTCGCCGAGGCCGTCGATCGGCTGGCCCAGCGGGTTCACCACGCGGCCGAGGAACTTGTCGCCGACCGGAACCGAGAGCACGTCACCGGTCCTGCGGACCTCCTGGCCCTCCTCGATCTCGGCGAACTCGCCGAGGATGACCGCACCGATCTCACGGTCCTCGAGGTTCAGCGCGACGCCGAGCACGCCGCCCGGGAACTCGAGCAGCTCGTTGGCCATTGCCGAAGGCAGGCCGCTGACGTGCGCGATGCCGTCACTGGTGTCGGTGACCACACCGACTTCTTCGATGGAGGTCTCGGGGGTGTAGCTCTTGGTGTAGCTCTCGATCGCGCTACGGATCTCGTCGGAGGAGATCGTCAGCTCCGCCATGTTCTTCCTGCTCTCGCTGTCTGGGTCTGGAATGTCGGGGGTGGTGGAAGCGCGCTAGGTCAGGGCCCGGCGCAGCTTCTCCAGTCGGCCGAGTGCGCTGCCGTCGATCACGTCGTCACCGACGCGCACCACGACTCCGCTCAGCAGACTCGGGTCGACCTGGATGTGCACCGTGGTCGCCTTGCCGTAGATGCGCCGCAGCGACGCGGCCAGCCGGTCGCGCTGCTGCTCGCTGAGCCCGATCGCGGCGCGCACGTGCGCGACGATCTGATCGCGACGCGCCGCCGCGAGGTCGGCCAGCTCGTCGAAGGCGGCGCTGATGCCCGACCGCTGCCTGGTCACCACCTGCTCCGCCAGGGTCAGGGTGATGGGCTCCGTCTTACCGGCGAGCAGCCGGTTGACCAGCTCGCTCTTGGCCGAGGCCTGCTGCGACCGATCCGACAGTGCCTGCTCCAACTCGGGGTTGTCGCTGATGATCCGGCCGAGCCGGAACAGCTCGTCCTCCACCGCTTCGAGCCGGCCACGCTGGGCCGCCGACTCCAGCAACGCCTCCTGGCCGAGCAGCACCAGGGTGTCCACCAGGTCGGAGGTGCGCGACCAGTCCTGGGCCACCGCGGTGGTCAGCACTGCCAGCGTGGCAGCGCTGACCTTGCCGCCGAAGACCCGCTCGCACAGTTCCGCGCGCACGGAACCCGGCACCGACACGTCCGCGAGCGCCACACGCAGCGAACGCTGGTCGTCCAGCACGGCGACAACGGCGAACAGTTCCGAGCCCGTCGTGGCCGCAGCACTGTCGCTTCCGGTCAGAGCGGCCCGAAGCGCCTCCCGAGACCGGGCACTGGCCTCGCGGCTCGCTGCGTACATGCTTCTCACTTTCGCGTCGTTACCTTCCGACCCCGATGCCTGCGTCGGTCTGGTCGAGCTCGTCGAGGAACCGGTCGATCGAGGCGGCCTGCTTGGCCTCGTCCGAAACCGACTGCCCGATGATCTTCTCGGCCAGGTCGACGGCCGTGCGGCCGACCTCGTGGCGCAGCTCCGTCAGGATCTGCTGGCGCTGTGCTTCCAGCTGCGTGTGGCCCGCCGCGATGATGCGATCGGCTTCGGCCTGGGCCTCCGAGCGCATCTGCGCGAGAATCTCCTGGCCCTGGGTGCGCGCGTCCTCCCGGATGCGCGCGGCCTCGAGCCGGGCCTCGGCCAGCTGCTGCTGGTACTGCTGCAGGGTGAGCTGAGCTTCTTCCTGCGCGGCTTCCGCGCGAGCGATGCCGCCTTCGATCTTGTCCGAGCGCTCGTCGAGCGTCTTCATCAGGCGCGGGACCACGTACTTGTAGAACAGGGCCGCGATGATGACGACGCAGACGATCGACCAGACGATGTCGTACGTTTCGGGGATGAGAGGATTCACATCCTCTCCCTCCGCCGCCGCGAGCAAAACTGACTCGTACATCGGAATCAGAAAATGAAGCCGGCGACGAGACCGATAAGGGCGAGGGCCTCGGTGAACGCGATACCGAGGAACATGTTGGTGCGGATGGTGCCCTGCAGCTCAGGCTGACGCGCGATGCCCTCGATGGCCTTGCCGACGACGATGCCGACGCCGATGCCGGGGCCGATCGCGGCGAGACCGTAGCCGACGGCGCCCAGGCCCTTGAAGGTGCTCTCGTTCGTGGCGGCTTCCTGGGCCAGGTAAGCGAGGCTCATGAGTCTTCCATTCCCTTTCTGTTGCTCACCCGCCGGTCGGCGTGGTGTAGCAGGTTTCCGGTAGTTGTGTCGGTCAGGTCAGTGATCGGCCGCGTGCTGTGCGAGTCCGATGTATACGGCGGTCAGCAGCGCAAACACGTAGGCCTGCAGGAAGATGACCAACAGCTCGAAGAGCGTGAATCCGAGTCCCGCGAGCAGCGAGAACGGCGAGAACACCTTCATCCACGAGGTGGCGTCGAACAGGAAGAACCAGGTCGCGCTGAAGAACAGCACCAGCATGATGTGGCCGGCCAGCATGTTCGCCATGAGTCGGACGGTCAGCGTGAACGGACGCAGGATGAAGGTCGAGACGAACTCGATCGGAATCAGCAGCACATGCAGTGCGGGGGGAACGTTCGGAACGACGATGCTGCTGCGCATGTAGTTGAAGAAGCCGTACTTCCTGATACCGACGTAGTTGAACGCCAGGTACGCGATGACGGCCAGCACCAGCGGCATGCCGATTCGGGCGTTCGACGAGATGTTCAACCCCGGAACGACACCCGAGAAGTTCAGAAAGAGGACCGTGAAGAAGATCGTCGCGATCAGCGGGAAGAACTTCCGTCCCGTTTCCTTGCCGAGGACCTCGTCGCAGATCTGCTCTTTGACGAAGACCAGGCCGATTTCGGCGACATTCTGCAGGCCGCGCGGAACGATCCGGGGCGAGCGGAATGCCAGCACCATCACGACCGAGAGAACAGCCGTCATCAGAATGCGGATCAGCATCAATCGATCGAGTTCGAACGGCGTTCCCTCGAACAGCACAGCTGGAGGGAAGAAGTCGGTAAGCGACGGCGCGTGGAACTCGGCCGCCAGAGTGGTGACGCTCAGCGTTCTCTCCCGTGTTCGGGCCGCGGGTACGGTCATTCCCGCGGTTCGATCGGACATTGACGATCAATTTGGGTCGACTCAGGTCGGCTCGAAGTTCGTCAGCAGCTGTGCGGTGGTTCGAAATCCACCAGGCGTCTGTACGTGTGTCGGCGACATTCGTCGACATGCAGAACCGGAACACCCCTCGGAGCCCGGCACGGCAGTAAGCATAGCGGCCCATGCAGGGGATCTCGGCGGTGACCCCTCACTGATCCCCGACTTGGTCGCTTGCTTACCAACACTTTACCAAGTCATCTACGACAGCGTGTAGGGGGTGGGGGGTTTTCGTTACTGGCGGGTATCGGACGTGGGTTCCGAGTCGGTCGTCGTCACGTACGGAACCTTCTGCCGGACAACGCCGTACGTCTCCGCACCGAGCACGATCACCAGCGCGCCGACCACGGTGAGGAACAACACGACCCGGTCGTAGAAGTCGAATCGGTGCAGGATCCCGACGACGATCAGCGCCACCAGGACCTTCCCCACCCAGCTGACCAGCATGACCAGGCCCGCGGTGCTCGGCGGCAGTTTCGCGCCGAACAGCACCACGGCCGCGGTGGTGAGGATGAAGCCGCCGCCGATCGCGGCGCCGAGCACCGCGCCCCACACGCCGGCGACACCCGATACGGCCGCGCCCAGCGCGACCGACAGGACCACCAGCACGCCCAAGCCGATCAGTCCGTAGCGCAGCGCGGACCGCAGCGGCGCGTCGGGGCCGGGGACGGGTTCGGGTGTGAAGCTCACAGTCGCCGACTTTACCCGGACGCCGATCCGTCGCCCGCCGGGTCCCCACGCCGCAGCCCCGGAATAGCGGTGATCACCAAAGCGAAAACCAGCCCGCCCGCCATCAGCAATACGACCAGCCTGCGATCCATCAGCGAGGTGCCGACCGCGCCGAACGCGAGCACACCGACCCACAAATAGATCAACAACACCACGCGGCGATGGGAATGGCCGATCTGCAGCAAGCGATGATGCAAGTGCATTTTGTCCGGCGTCGAGAAACTGACGCCCGCGCGAACCCGTCGCACAATGGCGAGCAACAGGTCCAGCACCGGAATGAACATCACCGCGCCGACCAGCAACAGCGGAGAAAGCAGACCGACGATGTCGCGCGGACCGTATCCCTGCAGCGGGATTCGCCCCGAGGCGCCGGTCGAGACCGCGGCCAGCATCAACCCGATCAACATCGAACCGGAGTCGCCCATGAATATGCGCGCGGGCTGGAAATTGTGCGGCAGGAATCCGAGGCAGCCACCCGCGAGCGCGGCGGCAAGCAACGCGGGCGGGTAGGTGTCGACCGAGCCGCCCTGCTCGTTCATCAGCCCGAGGCAGAACACGAAAACCGCCAGCGCGGCGATCAGTCCCAAGCCCGCCGCGAGGCCGTCCAAGCCGTCGACGAAGTTCATGGCGTTGACCAGGGTGACGGTGACCGCGACGGTAACGAGCCCGCCCTGCAATCCGTCCAGCACCACCGTGGTGTTGCTGAACGGGTTGTAGATCACATACCAGCCCAATCCCATGACGGCCATCACGCCCGCCGCCGTCACCTGGCCCGCGAACTTCGTCAGCGCGTCGAGTCCCCAGCGGTCGTCGACGATGCCGACCAGCACGATGATCGTGGCAGCCACCAGCACGGCGATCGGGATGTTGGGTTTGTAGTCGAAGCCGCTGCGCAGCGCGGGCAGCTGGTGGGCGAACAGCACCGCGGCGACCACACCGATGTACATGCCGACGCCGCCCATCCGCGGAATCGGCTTGACGTGCACGTCCCGGTCACGCGGCACGGCCACCGCGCCGAAGCCGATCGCCAGCACCCGCACCCCACCGGTGGCCAGGAACGTCACCACCGCGGAGATGAGCAGCACGACGAGCAGCTCCCGGAGCGGGACGACGGCGCTCGAACCCATCATCCGAGCTGCGCGGCGCCGCTGAGCGCTTCCGGCGACATGCCGAGCACCTCGGCGATGTCGGCGACGGGCACCGCGCCCACGCGCAGGATGCGCGGCTGATCAGCGGTCAGGTCGACGATGGTGGAGGCGACCGCGTGTTCGGCCGGGCCGCCGTCCAGATAGACGCCGACCAGATCGCCGAGTTGATCGCGTGCCTCGGCGGCGGTCTTCGCCGGCGGCTGCCCCGACACGTTGGCGCTGGACACCGCCAGCGGGCCGACCTCGCGCAACAGTTCGAGCGCGACCGGGTGCAGCGGCATCCGCAACATCACCGTCCCGCGGGTGTCGCCGAGATCCCACGCGAGCGAAGGCGCTTGCTGCACAACCAGACTCAGACCGCCGGGCCAGAACGCCCGGATCAGCTCGCGCGCCTGCGGGCGCACCGAGAACACCAGGCCGTCGATGGTGTGCCAGGAACCGACGAGCACCGGCACCGGCATGTCCCTGCCGCGGCGCTTGGCCGCGAGCAACGAGCTCACCGCGGTCGAATCGAACGCGTCGGCGCCCAGCCCGTACAGGGTGTCGGTGGGCAGCACGACCAGACGTCCGGCTTTCAGGGCGCTGGTGGCTGCGGACAGTCCCGCGGCGCGCGAGTCGGGATCCGCGCAGTCGTAGACGGTACTCACGGCAACCATCCTGGCATGCTGGGCCGCCTCTCCGAGAACTCAGGCCGTACTAGTGGGGTGAAACGAGAGTTGCGTTCAGGTCTCGCGTCGGGTGCCGAGCGAGTTCTGGGCGTGCCCGGCGAGTTACCCATGTGCGTACGAAACCTGTCGTCACGTGGGATGCGGCGGCTGTCGCCGCGCGTCGGGAGCATCCTCGATGCGGCCTTTGCGGCTCGGAACCATGCCTGGATCCGTACTCCGCCGCACCGCACGCCATCGTCTCGAGCACCCCCGCCGTTGTTCGGTTGCGCAGTGCCGCGCGGAGGCCGCGCCGCTGTGTCGCGTCTGTTCCTCGGCCCAGCGACCGGTCGCGAGACGCCCCGCGCAACCAGTTCATGCGATGCCGCCACGCAGTCGTGCAGGCGTCGTCGTGTTGCTTCATCCGGCGGTGCGGTCGTCAGAGGACGCGACCATCAGCGGAATGGGCTTGGTCGGCAGCACAGGCGCAGGGAAAGGACCACACGGATTCGGTGCGCAACGGCGCCGGAGGCCGTGCAGAGGACCTGCTCATGTATGCGTTGCGGCGACGAAGCGGGGTTTGCCTGCCAGGTCGGGGTGTTCGACGACGTCGGTGAAGGCGCCGGTGGCGGTGAGGAGGGCGGCTACGCCGGAGCCGTTGGTGTCGTCGTGCTCGATGGCGGTGGCGCCGCCTGGGCGCAGCAGCCGGGTGATGTTCGGGATCATGCCGCGTATCACCGACAATCCGTCCGGGCCGCCGAACAAGGCGACGGACGGATCGTGCTCGGCCACTTCGGGGTCGAGACCTGCGCCCTCCGGGATGTAGGGCGGGTTGGACACGACGATGTCCACCCGGCCGTTCAGATCGGTGAGCAGGCCGGGATCGGTGGCGTCGTCGGCGTAGAGGGTGATCGGGGTATCGCCCGCGGCGATCCGGTCGTCGGCGTTGCGCCGGGCCCAGACCTGCGCGGCGGGATCGAGTTCCACGGCGTGCACTTCGGCGTCGGGGCGCGCGTGCGCGAGGGCCAGCGCGAGCGCGCCCGATCCGGTGCACAGGTCGACGACGATCGGCGTGTGATCGTGCGGCAGCGCCTCCAACTGCGCCAGCGCCCAGGCGTACAGCAACTCGGTCTCCGGGCGCGGCACGAAGACGCCGGGGCCCACCGCGAGATCGAGCGCACCCATCACGGCGGTTCCGGTCAAGTGCTGCAACGGGATTCGCCGTGCCCGGCGGGCGACCAGCTCGCGGTACTCGTCCAACTTGCCGGGCGGGACGAGCGGCGTCAGCACCAGCCTGGTCCGCTCCACGCCGAGGACGTGCGCGGCGAGATGTTCGGCGTCGGCCCGCGGGCTGTGCACCCCGGCGGTCCGTAACGTCTCGATGGCGTCGTTGATGACGGGGCGCAGCGCTACTCGGCTCGTGGACATGACACCGACTCTGCCCGAACGACGATCATTCCGCGGCCATACGCGCTTCGCGATCCGCCTTCCCCAGAGCGTCGAGCAGCGCGTCGAGTTCCCCGTCCAGCACGGCGTCGAGGTTGTGCGCCTTGAAGCCGATCCGATGGTCGGTGATCCGGTTCTCCGGGAAGTTGTAGGTGCGGATGCGCTCGGAGCGGTCCACCGTGCGGATCTGGCTGGCGCGGCCCGCCGCGGCCTCCTGATCGGCCTGTTCTTCCGCCAGTGCCTGCAAACGCGCCGCGAGGACCTGCATGGCGCGCGCCTTGTTCTGCAGCTGGGAACGCTCGTTCTGGCAGGTGACCACGATGCCGGAAGGCAGGTGGGTGATGCGCACCGCGGAGTCGGTGGTGTTGACGCCCTGACCACCCTTGCCGGAGGAGCGGTACACGTCGACGCGGAGATCGGACTCGTCGATCTGCACTTCTTCGATCTCGTCGGGTTCCGGGTAGATCAGCACGCCCGCCGCCGAGGTGTGGATACGGCCCTGCGATTCGGTCACCGGGACGCGCTGCACCCGGTGCACACCGCCCTCGAACTTGAATCGCGACCAGACACCGTCGCGCGCCGCGTCGCGGCTCTTGATCGACAGCGTCGCCTCTTTGTATCCGCCCAGGTCGGACAGGGCGGCGTCGAGGATCTCGACCTTCCAGCCGTGCCGCTCGGCATACCGCACGTACATGCGGGCCAGGTCGGCGGCGAACAACGCGGACTCCTCGCCGCCTTCGCCGGACTTGACCTCGAGCACGACGTCGTCGCCGTCGTGCGGGTCGCGCGGGGCCAGCAGGTCGGCGAGGGCCTGTTCCAGTTCCTCGACCTGTCGTTCCAGATCCGGGACCTCCGCGGCGAACGTGGAGTCGTCGGCGGCGAGTTCCCGCGCGGCGGACAAGTCGCCGCGGGCCGTCTCGAGCTTGCGATAGGTGGCCATGACCGGGGCCAGCTCGGCGAATCGCTTGCCGACCCGGCGCGCGGCGCCCGCATCGTTGTGCAGCGACGGATCGGCCAGCTGCGTCTCCAAGCCGGCGTACTCGGCCAGAATGTCGTCGATGGCGGACGGTTGCGTCACAGTGCTTCCTTCTCCTGGTAGCTGTCCATACAAAACACCGACGCCCGGCCTGCGGGGCAGGACCGGGCGTCGGCGAGGAAGCTACTTGGCGTCGGCCTTCTTGCCGGCACGCTTGCCGTAACGAGCCTCGAAGCGGGCCACGCGGCCACCGGTGTCCAGGATCTTCTGCTTGCCGGTGTAGAACGGGTGGCACTGCGAGCAGACCTCGACGGTGATGTGTCCCGACTCCTTGGTGCTGCGAGTCTGGAAGGTGTTGCCGCAACCACAGACGACCGTGGTGTCGACATACGTCGGGTGAATTCCTGCCTTCATGGATGTCCTCTCGATTGTGGTCGCCGGGTCGCCGCGCGAACGCGAAGCGTGAACCGGAACCGACTAGGCGGGAGCTCTGCTCACCTGAGCAGACGCAACGACCGTTCAGTATGCCAGAACTGCCGTTACGCTCCCAAAACGCCCCCGGCGAGTGGTTTGTTCCCACCCCAGGTACTCCCCCATCGTTCGCGCCCCCGGAAGTCCGGGCACGCGAATCCGCGCCACCTCCTGGACCCTGAAGTCGGGTAGTCCGCTACTCACGAATGTGAACGAATTCGTTCATAGAGTGGCAGACCTGGTGCACATCGGCGTGCCGAGACAGGAAGGAGACCCCGTGAACGTCCGGATCGCGGCCGCGATTTTCGTTCTGCTGTTTCTCTCGGTGGCCGTCGGCGTATCCGCGCTCCCCGCGAACCCGAACTATCCCGCGCCGAAGAACGCCGTGTACGTCCACACCTCGGAATCCGCCGCCCCCGATCCCGACGCCGGGCCCTGCGCGCTGATCATCGCTCTCCTCATCGGCGGCGCGGCCACGGTCGGCCTCGTATTCTTCGCTCCCCGGACGCCGAAAGGGTCCCGCATCAGCGGGACCCTTTCGGCCGTTGTCACGGCGCCGACCTGGCGCCGCTACTCACTCGTCGAGCGCGCCCGGCGCGGTCTTGCTCACCTGCATCAAGAACTCGAGATTGTTCTTGGACTTCTTCAGACGGTCGATCAGCAGATCGATCGCCTGGTGCGAGTCCAGGCCGGACAGTACGCGGCGCAGCTTGTGCAATACCCCCGCCTCGTCGGGGCTGAGCAGTAGCTCGTCCTTGCGGGTACCGGACGGGTTGACGTCCACCGCCGGGAACACCCGCCGCTCCGCGATCTTGCGGTCCAGCTTGAGCTCGGCGTTACCGGTGCCCTTGAACTCCTCGAAGATCACCGTGTCACCGGTCGAACCGGTCTCCACCATGGCGGTGGCGATGATCGTCAGCGAGCCGCCGTTCTCGATGTTGCGGGCCGCGCCGAGGAACCGCTTGGGCGGGTACAGCGCGGTGGAATCCACACCACCGGACAGGATTCGGCCCGAGGCGGGCGAGGAGTTGTTGTACGCGCGCCCGAGCCGGGTGATCGAGTCGAGCAGCACGACGACGTCCTTGCCCATCTCCACCAGGCGCTTGGCGCGCTCGATGGCGAGTTCGGCGACCGAGGTGTGATCCGACGGCGGACGGTCGAAGGTCGAGGCGATGACCTCGCCCTTCACCGAGCGCTGCATGTCGGTGACCTCTTCCGGACGCTCGTCGACCAGCACCACCATCAGGTAGCACTCGGGGTTGTTGGTCGCGATCGCGTTCGCGATGTCCTGCAGGATCGTGGTCTTACCGGCCTTCGGCGGCGACACGATCAGGGCGCGCTGGCCCTTGCCGATCGGCATGATCAGGTCGATCACGCGGGTGGTCAGCTTGTTCTGCTGGGTCTCCAGCCGCAGGCGCTGGTTCGGGTACAGCGGGGTGAGCTTGCCGAATTCGGGACGGCGCTTGGCCGCCTCGACGTCGCCGCCGTTGACCGTGTCCAGCCGCACCAGCGGATCGAACTTCTGGCGCTGGTTGGACTGTTCGCCGTCGCGGGGGGCGCGCACCGCGCCGGTGATCGCGTCACCGCGGCGCAGGCCGTTCTTGCGGACCAGGTTCATCGACACGTAGACGTCGTTCGGCCCGGCCAGGTAACCCGAGGTGCGGACGAAGGCGTAGTTGTCCAGCACGTCGAGGATGCCCGCGACCGGCTGGAGGACGTCGTCCTCGCGGATCTCGAGCTCGCGGGTCTCGCCGCCACCGCCGCCGCCGTCGCGGTCGCGCCCACGACGACGCTCCCGGAAGCGGCGTCCGCGCCGTCCGCGACCGCCCTCTTCGTCGTCGCCGCCGCGGCCACCCGCGCTGCCGTTCTGGCTCTGCTGGCCACGCTCGCCCTGGCCACGGTCGCTCTGCCGCTCACCCTGGCCACGGTCGCTTTGGCCACGGTCGCTCTGCCGCTCACCCTGGCCACGCTCGCCCTGGCCACGGTCGCTTTGGCCGCGGTCGCGGCGGCGCTCGCCACCTTGCTCGGCGTCCTGCTTCGGTTCCTCGGTACGCGTCTCGGCCTGCGCGGTATCGGTCGCGGATCGCGCCTGGTCACGGCCGCGCCGCTGCCGACCGCGGCCACGCTGGCCGCTGTCTCGGCCGGACTCCTCGGTGGTCTCGGTCGCCGTGGACGACGCCGCCTCGGCGGCGGGCGCGGAATCGGCGGGGGCCGTCTTCGCCGGGGCGGGAGCCTCGCTGGGCGCGGCCGAAGCCGCGGGCGTCACGTCGAGGGTCGCCTGCTCGGCCTTGGCCGGCGCCTGCTCAGCGGGAGCGGCGGTCTTCGCGGGCGCACCGGCCTTCGCGGGGGCGTCGGCCTTCGCGGTTGCCGCGGACTTGGCCTCGCTCTTGGCGGGCTTCTCCGCCTTCGCCGCCTTGCCCGCGGCCTGATTTTCCTTGATGGCGGCGATCAGATCGCCCTTGCGCATCCCGGAGGTGCCTCGGATACCGAGCTCCCCCGCGAGCGCACGCAACTGCGGCAACAACATTCCAGTCAGCCCCGATCGTGCGACGTCGGTGTGTTCGCTCATCTTCGAAATCTGTCCGGATTCACTATCGCGCTCGCCCGTCGGGTTCGATTCCACGCCGGGTGTCGCGAGCAGGTCCGTATCTGTCACGGAAATCCTTTCCTTCCCTCGATCGCCGTGTGCTGTTTCGAGGGTTCGTCCCGCAGCCCGGGCATTCTGCCGGACTGGGATGCGTCCGTCCGGGCGCTGTGTGCCGTATCACCTGCCCCGCCGGACCGGCGGCTTCTCCACCATTGGTGAAAGGTGGGGAGAGATCATTCCAGTTGCGCAGCTACGCAGCACCCCCATGGCCTGGAGGCTCGAGCCTGGAGCCTGCTGGAGCGATTGCCCTGATGAAGCACCGGCGTCTGATGCGCACGATGTACGGACCTGCCCAGAATAGCTGTCCATTGCGAATCTCGGCAAGACAGACTCGCCGTCAGTCGATCAGGACGCCTTCGGCGATTCCCGGCTCCACTACGCGCAGGCCGTCGGCTGCCGCCAGTTCGCGGAGTTCCGCGGGAAATTCGCTGGTCCCCAGGGCCAGGATGGTCGGTCCCGCCCCGGAGACGGTGGCCGCGATGCCCGCCGTGCGCAGGCGCGTGATCCAGGCGGTGGTCAGCGGTAGCGCGGGCGCACGCTGGGCCTGGTGCAGGCGGTCCGCGGTGGCGGGCAGCAGCAGGTCGGGACGCTGGGTGAGCGCCACCACGGCCAGCGCGGCGCGGCTGACGTTGAACGCCGCGTCGCCGTGCGGCACGACGTCGGGCAGCAGGCCGCGGGTGTGCGCCGTGGACGAGCGCTCCTCCGGGATCAGCACGACCGGGCGCAGTGCCGAATGCGCCTCCAGCCGCACCGCGCGGTAGACGCGACCGTGGTATTCCGTGCCCGGGGCCTCGTCGGCGGGGCGATCGCTCTCGGTCCACGAGACCACGATCCCGCCGAGCACGCTGGCCGCCGCGTTGTCCGGATGCCCCTCGAATTCCGCTGCCAGCTGCACCAATCGGTCGGCAGGCGTGGCCGGCGCCGAGTCCAGCTTCGCGGCGAGGGCGCACCCGGCGGCAAGTCCGCCGACCACCGCCGAGGCCGAGGACCCGAGGCCGCGCGAATGCGGAATCACGTTGCGGCACACCACATCGAGGCCGTCGGCCCACACCCCGGCCGACTCCAGGCCGCGCTCGATCGCGCGGACCACGAGATGCGAAGGGCCCCAAGGCACATCGTCGGCGCCCTCACCCTCGACCCGGATGGTGAGCCCGGAATCGGTAGTGCGCACCTGGATTTCGTCGTAGATCCCCAATGCCATACCCAGCGAGTCGAACCCGGGACCGAGGTTCGCGGTGGACGCGGGCACCCGGGCGGTCACGGTCAGACCGGCGGGCAGCGTCGCGCTCATGACCTGGCTGTCGCGCGAATTCAACTCAGGCCAGCTCTAATTCGGCGGCGACCGCGACCGGATCGACCGAGATCGGCTGCACCTTGGGCATGCCCGACAGCGCGGTGTCGGGGTCCTTGAGACCGTTGCCGGTCACGGTGCACACCACGGTGAGCCCGGCATCCAGCCAGCCCTCCTTGCGTGCGGCGAGCACACCGGCCACGCTGGCCGCCGACGCGGGCTCGACGAACACGCCCTCGGTCGCCGCGACCAGGCGGTACGCGTCGAGGATCTCCTCGTCGGTGGCGGCGCGGAAAGCGCCGCCGGACTGCTCCTTGGCCTCGACCGCGCCGTTCCAGGAGGCGGGCGCGCCGATCCGGATCGCGGTGGCGATGGTCTCGGGATCCTTCACCGGGGCGCCGTTGACCAGCGGGGCCGCGCCAGCGGCCTGCACGCCGAGCATGCGCGGCAGCCCGCCGGTGACGCCGTCGGCGTAGTACTCCCGGTAGCCACGCCAGTAGGCGGTGATGTTGCCCGCGTTGCCGACGGGAAGGGCGTGCACGTCGGGGGCCTTGCCGAGCACGTCGCAGATCTCGAAGGACGCTGTCTTCTGGCCCTCGATGCGGGCCGGGTTCACCGAGTTCACCAGTCCGATACTGGGGAAGTCAGCGGTGACCTTGCGGGCGAGTTCGAGGCAGTCGTCGAAGTTGCCCTGCACCTGGATGATCTTCGCGCCGAGCATCACGGCCTGGGCCAGCTTGCCCATCGCGATCTTGCCCTGCGGAATCAGCACGGCGCAGCTCATGCCCGCGCGGGTGGCGTACGCTGCGGCGGATGCCGAAGTGTTGCCGGTGGACGCGCACAGCACCGCCTTCTGGCCACGGTACTTGGCGTCGGTCATCGCCATCGTCATGCCGCGGTCTTTGAACGAGCCGGTCGGGTTCAGGCCCTCGACCTTCAGGTAGACCTCGCAACCGGTGATCTCGGACAGGTGCGGCGCGGGCACCAGCGGCGTTCCGCCCTCGTACAGCGTGACCGGCTCCCAGTCGGCCGCGCCGGCGAGCCGGTCGCGGTAGGCCGCGATCAGGCCCGGCCAGCGGGAGTGCACCCCTGCCTGTGGCGCGACGCCGGTCGTGTGCCCGCCCGTCTCCCGGCCGCCGCCCCTCATGGAGTCGCTGCGCGACGCTGTGGTCATTCTTCGGTGCCTTCCAATCTCAGAACGCTGGTCACGGATGTGACGGATGCCATTCCCGCCAGTGCGGCCACGGTGTCCGCGAGCGCCGATTCCACGGCGTGGTGGGTCACCACGACCAGGCGCGCACCCGAGCCGTGCCCTTCTTGACGGACGGTCGAAATGCTCACCCCGTGTTTGGCGAATTCGCCCGCCACCGCGGCCAGGACTCCAGGACGGTCCTCGACTTGCAGGTTCACGTGATAGCGGGTGGGCGTATCGCCGATCGGCGCGATCGGTAGCTCAGCATAAACCGATTCGCCGGGAGCGCGACCCCCATAGAACTTGTTCCGTGCCGCCATCACCAGATCGCCGAGTACGGCCGACGCGGTCGGAGCGCCGCCCGCGCCCTGCCCGTAGAACATCAGCCGCCCGGCGTTCTCCGCCTCGACGACCACCGCGTTGAACGCACCGGTCACCGCGGCCAGCGGGTGCTTGCGGGGGATGAGCGCCGGGTAGACGCGCACCGAGACGCGCTCTTTGCCGCCGTCCTCCGGTCCGGGCTCGCCGGGACCCGCGTCCACCCGCTCGCAGATGGCCAGCAGTTTGACCGTGCAGTCGAGCGCGGAGGCGGTTTCCAGATCCTCGGCGGTGATCCGCGAGATGCCCTCGCGGTAGACATCGGCGGCGGTGACCCGGGTGTGGAACGCCAGTGAGGCGAGGATCGCGGCCTTGGCCGCGGCGTCGTAGCCCTCCACGTCGGCGGTCGGGTCGGCCTCGGCGTAGCCCAGCCGGGTGGCCTCGGCCAGCGTCTGCGAGTAGTCGGCGCCGGTCTCGTCCATCGCGGAGAGGATGAAGTTGGTGGTGCCGTTGACGATGCCGACGACCCGGTTCACCCGGTCGCCCGCCAGCGACTGGATCAGCGGGCGCACCACGGGGATAGCGCCCGCGACGGCGGCCTCGAAGTACAGGTCGGCGCGACTGGCTTCGGCCGCGGCGGCGAGCTCGCCGGTGTAGTCGGCCAGCAGCGCCTTGTTCGCGGTCACCACGGATTTGCCCGCGTTCAGCGCGGCCAGGATCAACCGGCGCGGCGGATCGATGCCGCCGATCACCTCCACCACCAGGTCGACGTCGTCGCGGGCGACCAGGGCGTCCGCGTCGGTGGTCAGCAGGTCCGCGGGGATGCCGCGGTCGGTGGCGAGACTGCGCACGGCCACCCCGCGGAGCACCACCGGCGCGCCGACACGGGAACGCAGGTCCTCGGTGTGCTCGCGCAGGATGCGCACGACCTCGGTACCCACATTGCCCATGCCGAGGACCGCCACCCCGATCGGGCGATCGGTCCCCCACACGCCGTTCTTCGCGTTGACCGTCACGCTTCCACCTCCAAGCTGAGCAGGTCCGCCACCGTTTCCCGGCGCAGAATCAGACGCGGCTGTCCATCCCGCACCGCGACGACCGCGGGCCGGGTCAACTGGTTGTACCGGCTGGACATCGAGTAGCAGTACGCGCCGGTGGCGGCGACGGCGATCAGGTCGCCGGGGCCGACGTCGGCGGGCATCCAGGTGTCGCGGATGACGATATCGCCGCTCTCGCAATGCTTTCCGACGACGCGCGCGACCACCGGCCCGGCCTGCGACGACCGCGAGACCAGACGGCAGTCGTAGTCGGCCTGATACAGCGCGGGCCGGATGTTGTCGCTCATGCCGCCGTCGACACTCACGTACCGGCGGCGCAGACCGCCGTCCAGCGAGACGTCCTTGATGGTGCCGACCTCGTAGAGCGTCACCGTGCCGGGCCCAGCGATGGCGCGGCCGGGCTCGACAGCGATCGTCGGCGTGGGCAGACCCGCGCGTTCGGCTTCGGCGGCGACCAGTTCGCGCAGGCTCGCCGCGAACCGGTCCAGCGGCGGCGGGTCGTCCGACGGCAGATACGAAATACCAAGTCCGCCACCGAGATCCAGCGTCGCGATCTGCGCGGTGCGCTCGATGCCGAATTTGTCGATGGCCTCGCGGAGCAGGCCGAGCATGCGCCGCGCGGCGATCTCGAAGCCGTCGATCTCGAAGATCTGCGAGCCGATGTGGCTGTGCAGGCCGACCAGGCGCAAATTGTCGGCGTCGAAGACGCGCGCGACCGCCTCCATCGCGTCGCCGCCCGCGATCGAGAAGCCGAACTTCTGGTCCTCGTGCGCGGTCGAAATGTATTCGTGGGTATGTGCTTCCACCCCGACGGTAACCCGGACCAGCACGTCCTGCACCAGGCCCGCGCGGCTCGCGACGGCCTCCAGGCGCTCGATCTCGATGAGCGAGTCCACCACGACGTGGCCGACGCCCGCGGACACCGCGGCTTCCAGCTCGGCGACGGATTTGTTGTTGCCGTGCAGGGCGATTCGCTCCGCGGGGAAGCCCGCGTGCAACGCGACGGCGAGTTCGCCGCCGGAGCAGACGTCCAGCGAGAGGCCCTCATCCCGGATCCAGCGGGCGACCTCGCCGCACAGGAACGCCTTCGACGCGTAGTGGACTCGCGCGTTCGCCCCGAACGCGCGGACCATGTCGCGGCAGCGGGAACGGAAGTCGTCCTCGTCCACCACGAACAGCGGGGTGCCGAACCGCTCGGCCAGCTCGTACACCGGCACGCCCGCCAGGTGGACCACGCCCGCGTCGTCACGGGTCGCGTTGCGCGGCCAGACGTGCGCGGGCAGGTCGATCATCTGCCGCGGATCGCTCGGTCGCTCAGGCAGATTCGGCGCATGCGGAATCTCGGCATGCCGGGGACCGGCGGGATGCGCGCTCATAATTCCACCTCGCTGCGCTCGCTCAACTTCGCTTCCTTCCTCGCTCTGGTCGACCGGACGGTCACATGCGCTCCGGCGCACTGACGCCGAGCAGGCCCAAGCCGTTGGCCAAGACCTGGCGCGTGGCGTTGACCAGAGCGAGCCTGGCCGCGTTCGTCGGCGAGACGGGGTCGTCGCCGAGCGGCAGGACGCGCAGGTTCTTGTTGGTCTGGAAACGGTGGTACGCGCCGGCCAGTTCCTCCAGGTAGCGGGCTACCCGATGCGGTTCGCGCAAGCTCGCCGCACCGCTCACCACGCGCGGGTATTCGCCGAGGGTGCGGATCAGCTCGCCTTCCTCGTCGGCCGACAGCAGCGCGAGGTCGGCGGCGACGGAGTCGTAATCGAACTCGGCGGCGTTGCGCGCGATGGACGCGGTCCGCGCGTGCGCGTACTGCACGTAGTAGACCGGGTTCTCGTTGCTCTGACTGGCCCACAGGTTCAGATCGATGTCGATGCTCGAGTTCACCGACGAACGCACTAGCGAGTACCGCGCCGCGTCCACGCCGATCGCCTCGACCAGGTCGTCGAGGGTGACCACGGTCCCAGCGCGCTTGCTCATCTTCACCGCGACGCCGTCACGCAGCAGGTTCACCATCTGCCCGATCAGCACCTCGACCGTGGCCGGGTCGTCGCCGAACGCGGCCGCGGCGGCCTTCAGCCTGCCGATGTAACCGTGGTGGTCGGCGCCGAGCATGTAGATGCACAGGTCGAAGCCACGGGCCCGCTTGTCCTGGAAGTAGGCGATGTCGCCCGCGATGTAGGCGGCTTTGCCGTCGCTCTTGATGACCACCCGGTCCTGGTCGTCACCGTATTCCGAGCTGGCGATCCACCAGGCGCCGTCCTTCTCGTACAGGTCGCCGGAGTTCTTCAGCCGCTCCACGGCCTGCTCGACCGCGCCGGAGGCGAACAGCGAGCTCTCGTTGAAGTAGACGTCGAAATCGGTGCCGAATTCGTGCAACGACTCCCTGATGTGCGCGAACATCAGCTCGACGCCCTCGGCACGGAACAGCTCGAGGCGCTCGGCCTCCGGCTTGCCCAGCACATCGGGGTTGGTGGCCACGATCTTGTCGGCGATCTCGCCGATGTAGGCGCCCGCGTACCCGTTCTCCGGGGTCGGCGCGCCGGTGGCGGCCGCGGCCAGCGAGGCGGCGAACCGATCGATCTGCGCGCCGTGGTCGTTGAAGTAGTACTCGCGCACCACATCCGCGCCCTGCGCGGCCAGGATGCGGCCAAGCGCGTCGCCGACCGAGGCCCACCGGGTGCCGCCCAGATGCACGGGACCGGTCGGGTTGGCCGAGACGAACTCGAGGTTGATCCGGGTGCCCTTCAGCGTCTCGGCGGTGCCATACGCGGCGCCCGCGGCGAGCACCCGCTCGATGATCGCGCCCTGCGCGGAGGCCGCGAGGCGGATGTTCAGGAAGCCGGGCCCGGCGACCTCGGCGGCGGCGACGCCGTCGGCGGCGGCCAGCGCGTCGGCCAGCCAGGTGGCCAGATCACGCGGCTTGGTTCCGGCGCGCTTGGCCACCTGCATCGCGACATTCGTGGCATAGTCGCCGTGTTCGGGGTTGCGGGGACGCTCCACGGTGACCTCGTCGGGCAGGACCGCGGGGTCCAGTCCACGTTCGACAAGCACCTTCGCCGCGGTAGAGCGAAGGAGATCTGCAAGGTCAGCTGGAGTCACGAGTCTCTATCCTATGGTCTTGGCGGGTGTGCACCTCGGGTGGGCACTGCGCAGCCAGCGGATCCATCCACGTCGAAAGAGCACACTGAGCGATGCCTAGCAGTCCCAGCGCCAAATCGGCCAAGGCCGCCAAGGCCGCGGCGAAGTTGTCGGCTCCCCGCAAGCGGGGCGGGCAAGGACAGCTTCCGAAGAAGAATCGCCAGGTTCCCTGGTTGGCCATCGGCGCGGCCGTAGTAATCATCGCATTGATCGGCGCGCTGGCTTACAGCCTGGTCCCCAAGTACCGGGAGAAGGCCGACCTGGAGAAGTACACGCCGAGCGCGCAGAAGAAGGACCCGTCCGACGGGATCGCGGGCGTGGTGAAGAAGGAATACCCCGCCGGGCTGCACATCAACTCCAGCCAGCGCGTCGCCTACGACCAGGCTCCGCCGTTCGGCGGCCCGCACGACCAGTCGTGGGCGACCTGCACCGGCGTGGTCTACAGCAAGCCGATCCGGGTGGAGAACGCGGTGCACTCGCTCGAGCACGGCGCGGTGTGGATCACCTATAACCCGGACAAGGTGAACGCCGACGGCATCGCGACGCTGAAGGCGAAGGTCGAGGGCAAGCCGTACACGTTGATGTCGCCCTACCCCGGCCTCGACTCCGCCGTCTCCTTGCAGTCCTGGGGGCACCAGTTGAAGCTGGACAGCCCCGACGACAAGCGCGTCGGCCAGTTCATCACAGCTCTGCGGCTGAACAACTACACCTATCCCGAGGTCGGCGCGGACTGCTCGACGATCGTCTTCGACACCGACAACCCGCCGCCGTTCGATCCAACGCCGCCCGGACCCGACGCGGTGCCGATGGACGGCAAGGGCTTGCAGCAGGACCAGACCGAACTCGGCGGCATGCCCGGTGGTCTGCCCGGCGTGCCCGGCGTGCCGGGTCTTCCCGGACTTCCCGGTGTGCCCGGCGCTCCGGTGCCCGCGCAGCCCGCGCCCGCGCAGCCCGCGCCCGCGCAGCCCGCTCCTGGCGCGGGGCAGTAGTGGCCGGCGATCAGGGAGGCGTCGAGTCCGGGGGGCGCGAAGCATCCGCCGGTTCCGGCGCTCCTGAAGTCACCGCGTCCGGCACTCACGACGCCATCGGACCCGACGGTCGCAAGGCGCGCGGATCCGGCAATCGCAAAACCGCTGGGTCCGGGGATCGCGCCGCGTCCGCAGGGTCCTGCAGTCCCGAATCCGCCGATCGCAGCGCCACCGGGTCCAGCGAACCGACGACAGCCGCCGGCACCGGAGTCACCGAGTCCGGCGATCTCCAAGCCGCCGGCTCCGGCGATCGGGCAACAGCCGCAGGGTCCGGTATCGAGGAAGCCAGCAGGCCCGAGAGTGTCGGATCCTTGAGATCGGGCGATCGAAGGGCACACGTCGAATCCGACAGCGAAGCATCCGCCCGGTCCTCCTCGCCCGAAGCACCTGCCGGATCGGGCGATCGCCGAGCTACCACATCCGAACGCGAAGCATCTGACGGATCCGATGACCGCGAAGCATCCGGCGTCGGCGGACAGTTCCGCCGCCAGCGCACCGCGCTGCTGATCCTCGGCATCATCGGCGCGATCCTGATCGGCTTCGCGATCGGCGTGCTGGCCCGGATTCCGCTGAACGGTTCCACGGAGCCGGACCCGGGCCCGGTGGACGTCGGTTTCAGTCAGGACATGTCGGCGCACCACGCCCAAGCCGTCGAAATGGCGGGCGTGCTGCTGGTTCGCTCCACCGACACCGAGGTACGCCGCCTGGCCTACGACATCCTCACCACCCAGCAGAGCCAGATCGGACGCATGCAGGGCTGGTTGCAGCTGTGGGGCGAGCCCGCGCAGAGCGTCGACGGGTTCATGGGCTGGATGACCGAGCCGATGGGCGGCCACGATCATTCCGGTGCCGATATGCCACACCACTCCGGGCCGGTGTCCACCATGCCCGGCATGGCCACCCCCGCCGAACTCGCCGCGCTCCGCCAGGCCACCAGCCCCAAGCTGGACACGATGTTCCTCCAGCTCATGCTGCGTCATCACCAGGGAGGGTTGTCGATGATCGACTACGCCGCCCAGCACGCCGACACCACGGCGGTGCGCACCCTCGCCGAAACCATGGCCACCACCCAACGCGGCGAATCCGACCTGATGACCACCATGCTCACCGCCCGGGGCGCCGCCCCCCTCCCCTGACCCGAAACCCCGCCGCCGTCCGCCCTTTTTGGCGGACGGCCGCCGATACGATAGGCTGACCCAGCCCGATCGGACCGCCATCCCGGCCCCGACCGAGCCCTATCCCGCCCTCGTAGCTCAGGGGATAGAGCGTCTGCCTCCGGAGCAGAAGGCCGCAGGTTCGAATCCTGCCGAGGGCACGCACGACAAAGGCCCCGT
This sequence comes from Nocardia sp. NPDC051900, assembly GCF_044452545.1. Classification (NCBI taxonomy): domain Bacteria; kingdom Bacillati; phylum Actinomycetota; class Actinomycetes; order Mycobacteriales; family Nocardiaceae; genus Nocardia; species Nocardia sp. NPDC051900. The sequence goes on from NZ_JBITBU010000002.1 coordinate 27,998, forward strand.
AACCAGCGCGCTCGCTGGCCGGGGCCTTTCTCGTCCACACCGTCAGCCCGCCTCGATGACACGAGATGACACAACCTCGCCCAAAGTCCTCGCCGCCTCCCTCAGCGCTTCGTCCTGGGAATGGGTGTAGATCCTCGCCGTGACACTGGCGTCGGCGTGGCCCAACCAGGCAGCGATGACCGCGAGCGGCACCTTGCGCAGGTGCATCGTCGTGCCGCAGGTGTGACGAGCATCATGCAACCGGATGTGCCGGACACCCGCCTTCTTCACCGCCTTCGCCCACCGATGCGTCAGCGTGTCCGGATGGTACGGCGTGCCGTCCTCGTTGCACGCGACGTAGTCACCGTCCCGGTACGCCTCCCCGAGCTGCAACCGATCGGCCGCTTGCCGACGATGCGCCCGCCGAAGAACCTCCACCATCTCGTCATCCATCGGCAGCGTGCGAACCGACGCCTCCGTCTTCGGATCGTCCTCAACAGCCTCGCCACCGGCCGACGCACGCCCGATGTGCACCACGAGAGTCTTGCGCTCGAGATTCACTCCGCTCCAGCGCAATCCGCCGAGTTCACTCCGTCGCAGGCCGCACAGCGCCAGGAACCACAGGTGCCCGTCCCGATCCGCCTCGAGACTGGCCAGCAGCTTCGACACTTCCTCTGGCGTGTAGGTCAGCGGCTTGCGCTTCTTGCCTGCCTTCGGTTTGATCGCCCGAGCCACGTTATGCGACAGCAACTTTCGCTCGATCGCGTAGGCCAGCACCATCGACGTCGTCTCGATGGTCCGCTTCAGCGATCGATCCGCCCACGGCCGCCGGACCTTCCCCTTCTCGGTCTTCGTCCCACCCTGCTTGAGCGCCGACACGAGGTCGTCCAGGTGCTTACGCGTGAGCTTCTGTACCGGGAGCGCGCCGTACTGTTCCCGTAGGGGCGCGAGGTTGTACCGGTATCCCGCCAGCGTCGTGCGCCGAGCCCAATGTAGGCTGTCCAGCCAGTCTTGGCAGACCTCCTCAACCGTCACGTCCTTGCGCGGTACGAAACTGCCGGACGCGGCTTCCGCCATGAACTTCCCCAGCGCGGAACGAGCTTCCCTCTCCGTCCGGAACCGCCTCCGCACCTGGTGACGCTTGCCGGTTTCCGGATCGACCCCAGCGTCCACCCGCACCTGATACCGAACGACCTGCTTCCCGGTCTGCCGATCAGTCACCGTCACCTTGGTGATCTGCGGCGGTAGTTGCTGTCTACTCATGCCGCCGCATCCAACCTCGCGATGTAGTCCGCTACCGCCTGCTCGGTCACGAACCGACGCCGACCGATCTTCACCGAGCGCAACTCTCCCGAGCCGATCAACTCGTAGTACTTGCTGTGCCCGACCGGAATCCGCTTCCGGACCTCCTGCTCCGTGAGCAACTGAGACATCTCCCCTACCCCTCCCTACGCTGCTTGCTGAATTGCCGAATGTTCCTGTGCTGCTGGCCCCGCCGCGAGCAGGGCATTGGTGTATTCCGCGCGCCATTTCGTGCGCTGGGCGATCGCAGCCAGGATCAGGTGATCCCGCGGTGGCACGGACTGGTCACCGGGCTCGACCGGCCGGATGATCAGATGCGAGGTATCCGGCTTGTGGATGCCGACCGAGGCCAGCAGTTGCCGAACGAACTCCGCCCGATCGGCCTTGTGATCCGGCAGCGTCTTCCCCGACCAGCGACGCGAAACCAGCACGCGCCGACCGGGCAGGCCGAGAGTGTCTCGGCGGTGGGCCTTGCCCTTGCAGCGGCCGGGAATGGTCTTGTCGCTGGCGCCCTGGGGGACGATGCCGTAACGCAGCCACACCGCGCACCGAGGCGAACACGGGGTGTGCTGCAACTCCGCGTGCAACCGGTCGTAGTGGATCGCAGTGCGCGTCGAGTCGGTCTCGAGGACTTCGCTGATGGACTTGGTGAGGTACTTCGTCACGTACCCGATCGCCCGGTCGGCCTTCTGGCCGGGGATGTAGCCCTTCATGTGGCCGGGGTCCATGCGTTCGCCGAACCGCACCGTATAGGCCGGTTCCAGATCATCCACCGCATCCAGCACGTCCAAGGCGTCATCCCAACCGGTCAACGCCTGACCCGAATCGGGGTCCACGAACGTCATGGCCCGGTAGTCCCACACCGGCATGCGGTCGCCGGAGTACACCTCGTTGTCGGGGTCGAAGTGCGGCCACCACACCTGGTGGTAGGTCGCCGCGGTCACCATGCGCAGAATCTCGCGGGAGATCACCCCGCGCAGCAGCAAATGCAGGTGCGGGGCGCCGCGCTTCTGGGGTTCGACGGTGGCGAAGTACTGGACGTCGTAGCCGACGCAGCGGCGCAGGTTCTGTATCCAGCGGTCGACCAGCTTGGAGAAGAACACGATGTCACGCGCCGCACGAGCGTAGTCGTACTCGTCAGGCTTGCGGGGTGAACCGTCCGAGCACGGCTTGCCCTCGCTGTCCACTGCGCCGTCTTGGTTGATCGACCCGTAGGACGGCATGGTGAGCGTGACCATCATCGAGGACCGGTACCCGCCGATCACCCGCCCGAGGGTGGTGCGCTCCACCTTTTTACGCGGCAGGTTCGGCACGTCCTGACGCCGCTTGGTCGACCGGGAACGCCGCTTGCGCTCTGTGGGCTCCAACGGCGGGATGGGACCGCGGAACCCCGAGTCCCGAAGGTCGCGGTCCAGACTGCCGACCAGTTCACCGATGGCGTCGGCCATCTCGTCATCACCGTCGTCGCGGGCTTGGCGGTACTGCTGGGCCAGGTCGGCGCGGGCGGTGAGCAGCTCGGTTTGGGTGTCGGACGGGTCGCGGGTTTCCTCGACCGGTTCGACTTCGGCGTGCCAGCCTTCCCGGCATTGGGTCATCCGCAGCCAGCGGGCCTTGTCCGCGCACGGCTTGCACACCGACGCGACGGTGGATTTGCATGGGGAGGCGACGTATTCGACCTTGCCCGTTGTCGGGTCGAACGATCGCATCGTCACCGGCCGCACGCACACCCCGAACTTCTCGGCCGCAGCCAAGGCGACATCAGTGAAGTTCGGGAGCGCACGCCGCTCAGCAGCGGTCTGGCGAGCCGGAGCAGGCTCCTTGCTGACGTTGTCCAGGTCGATAGGCGTGGTCATGCCGCCTGCCCTCCCTTGGTCCAGTGATCCACCCGCGGCAAGATGACCGTCTCGGCGAGCGAATCCGAGCGGCGCAAGGCCAGCTCGACGATGCCGGGACCGGTGATGGTGGCCCGGCAGTCCAGGGCGCCGAAGGCGTGCGCCAGATGCGAGACCCGGTTTTCGAAGTCGGCCGGGCAGTGCCCGTCGAGCATCCGCACCCGCACCCGATCAGTCACCGGGCCGATGTCGGCCGACAGCAACCGCGGGATGAACGTGCGGTCGTTGCGGTCGATGCTCAGATGGCAGGCCGTCATCAGCCGAGCCCAGCGCCGCCGGTAGCGGAACCAGGTAAGGAACCGGACACGAGCGCGCCGGGTGACCCAGCGCTCGAACATCTCCGGACGCCGAAGCCGCCAAACGATGATCCCCGCGATGGACACCCCGACCACCACGACACCCGCAACCGTCCCGCAGAAAAGGCCGGCCGCGGTCGCAAGGAGCACTGGGATGGAGAACATGGGGAACAGGACTGCCCACCGCGCCGTCACGCCGACCGCGACGAATGTCCACCACACGAGGTTGAGCGTGGCCAGCCCGATCAGGTCGAACGGGTCACGCGGCCCGTTCGGGGTTGTCGTGGTCACGACTGGTCTCCTTGTTTGGGATCGAACAGCGACAGTTGCCCCGAGCATGGGGCGGACAGGTCCTTGCGGGGACGCCGCTTGCGGCTGGTCACCTGGTCGGAAGCGGCTTGCACGATCGGATTGACTTGCGGTGTTGCGGCCGGGCGGGTTGTGCTCATACGGCCCAATCCCCGCCGTCGTAGTCGTCGCCGTTGTCCCACAGCGGGACAACCCCGGTCTCCGCGAGCAGATGAACCGCGATGCTCACCGGATCGGCACCACGACGTTCGAGCTGGCAGCGGCGGCGGGCTTGCATGTCGATGACGTTGTCGTCGTAGCGGTGGTTGCTCATGGCTGGGCCTCGATTTCGGGGACGCCGCACACTTCGCAGGTGCGGGAACGGGTGGAATTGCCCAGCGGCCACACCGTGGCGCGCCAGGACTCGGGGAAGGTGTGGCCGTGCTCGGCGCAGCGGTTGGTGGCCTGGCAGCCGTCGCAGACAACGCGGTTGCCGTCGTAGACCCAGCCGACACCGCCCGCGGAGTGAACGGTGAGGTAGGCGATGGCTTGGGTGATGGAGTCGAAGCAGATCGCTTCGTTCTCGCCCTCGGTGTAGTGGTCGCCGCAGCTGTCGCAGTAGACGACCACGTGCTGTTCGATGACCAGTCCGCGTTTCATGCCGCCACCGGCCCGTCTTCCGACTCGCCGCCGTCACCGAGGTCATCGGGGTCGAAGCCGCTGTAATCCTCGGCCGGAGCAGTGATTTCGGGCGCTGGGGAGTAGGCGTCCACGATGGCGTCGATGTCGTCATCGGAGACGAAGTACGCCCGCACCCGCACGAACTCGCTGCTGCCGTCCTCACCGACGTAGCCGACCCCCGGTGTCTGGTCGGAGATCTCGTCGCAGCGGGCACCGCGGTCGCGGGCGCCTTGCCCGTGGACCATCGCGTTCTGGGTGGGTTCATCCAGCCGGAGGCCGATGCGGACGGGGAACAGTTGCCGGTTGGGCATCGTCTCCTTCGACGGGTCCTGCAACGCCGCGATCACCGACACCGCCGCCGCACGCCCCTTCGACAGCAACAACCCCGTCAGGCGCCGGAACTCCTGCTGCTCCTCCCTGGTCGCGTACGACGACAGCGACGCCGCCTCATCGATGATGATCAGGATCAGCGGCTCATCGGTGGTCGGGACGAGCTTGCGCAGACCGGCCGAACGCATCCGCGCCAGACGCTCATCCATCACCTCGACGGCCTCGCGCAGCATCGCGAGGATGGTGGTGTTGTCGGTGGCAAACCGGACGAACAACCGGTTCTCGCCCTTGCCGAACTCCGCACCGCCCTTGGGATCGGCCAGATATAGGTCCACCAGCCCGGCTTTGATCGCCGGGCCGAGTGCGGCGATGATCGACCACAGCACCGAGCCCTTACCCGAACCGGTGGCGCCCGCGAGCAGGATGTGTCCGTAGAGCACCCGCACTCGCCAGGTGTCGAAATCCTCGGTCACGCCGACCGGGACCGCTTCCAGGTCCACACCCGCCGCGGAAGCCGAGCCCGGCAGTGGCGCGGTGTCGGCCAAGGTGTCGTAGACCCGCAGGTCGAGGCGGACGAACCCGGGGTCGGTGGCCGTGACCGTCACGGTGGGGACGCCGAAGTAGGCAGCCAGGGCCGCGCGGGTGTTGTCGTTGTTCCAGTCCTTGACCGACTGACCGCCGAGCATCTGCACCTCTACCGACATGCCGAACTCGGTGTAGGTGGCCGACAGGACGTTCGGGTAGCCAGTCTCTGGCGAACCCAGCTTGAGCGCAGGCCACATCAAGGCCAGTTGCGCCGAGTCGGTCACCACGAACACCGCCGTCCGCAGCTCGACCGGAGCAGCCGCAGCGACCTCACCGGCAGCACCAGCCGGTTGCATCTCCCCGCCGCGCGCAGCGAGTGACCGCAGCCACCAGAACGCCGACGCCCCCGTGCACATACCGCTGGCGAGCATGACCGTTCCCGCGACACTCATCTCAGAACCCCCTACCCTGCGGTCCGCGCTCCAACTCGCAGAACAGACGGCACCCCTCCGGGGCCGGGGAAGGAGCCGGAGCCTTCTCGACACCAGACCGGCCGAGACTGGAGTCCTCGCAGAACATCACGCACCCCCGCGGAGCCGGAGCCGGAGCCGGGCTCGCGGTCGTGGTCGCCACCACCGAGGAGGACGCAGCGGCGGGGACCACCGGGGCCGGAGTGTCCGAAGGCCGGTCCACCAGCACCCCGACTCCGGCCAGCACGGTGACCAGCGCGGAAACACCCGTCGCCACAGCAGGAACAAAAGCAGTCATCTCAACCCCCAACAGGGACAGCGATCGGCAGCATGGTCTGCTGCGGTCGCGAAGAACGAACAGGACGAACCGACGCGACAGGCGCCGGGCGAAGCTCAGCCACCCGCACCGGCTCAGGCACCGGCAACGAGTCAGGCTCGGGCTCGGGGGTGGACACCTGTTCCGGCTCAGGCTCAGGTGTCGTCTGCTCTGCGGCAGGTTCAACCGCGGGAGCCGGTTCAGGTGCCGAATCTCGTTGTGCCGCACGGATCAGCAGCGCCAACCCGTGCGTATCGGCCAGCAGGGAAATCGGGGCGATCGCAGCCACCAGCGCCGACGCCCACCACGGCAGTTCTCGACCGGCCGCGACCGCGTGCAGCGAGTTCCCTGCCACCGAGACCACCGACCCGATGACCAGGACAGTGACGAAGAACCGGCGTTCCGGAGCGTTGGCCAGGACCAGTACCCCGAACGTCGCGAGAAGGATCGTGCCGTCCACGATCAGCGGGAACAGCCACGCATCCGACGCCGGAATGTGCGCCAGGATCGCGAGGTCCTTCAGCGTGGCGAACGACAGCCGGAACGCCGCCGCCCCGACCGCGATGATGATGACGACGGCGGACCAGCGCGCAAGACGCATCCCCGCCGACTGATCCGCCGCGCCCATCGTCAGGCCGCCTTATTCGCCGACGCCACCGCCGCCTCGTGCAGAGCCATCACCACCGGCATCTGATCGGCCAGCGAGCGGGCATCCTCGATGCTCAAACACAGGTAGGCATCCGACCCATCCAACGAGATGTGCACCCACGCCGGAAGCGGCGCATGCGTGCCCTCGTGCGCGGGCTTGTACTCGACCGAGATTCCCTCGTACCCAGCCACCGTGGAATTGAAGAACGACATGATCACGCCGCCTTACCGGTCGAGTTCGGACGGGCCGCGCCCGGATCAGCCGGAGACTGCTTCGCACCGGAGTTGTCGCCCTTGATCCCCGTCGCGCGGATCGACCAGCCGATCGACTTGAACTCCCCCGACCCCGCGATCTTCGGCTTGATCTGCAAGCCCTCCAACTCGATCGGAGTCATACCCGGCACAATCTCCGGCGCCGCCGGAACCGGCTGGACATCCGACACGAAGATCACGTCGTAGCTGGCCTGCCGAGCGTTCGCGGCAGCCGGATCGGTGATCGTGCCCTTCCACAGCCGTTTACCGGTGCCGTTGCCGTCGTTGTCCAGATCGACCTTCTGACGCTTCGGCGCGTTGCGATCGGTGCTGTACTCGGTCACCGCCTGGATATCACCCAGCAGGAACAGACCCTTCGGGAACGCCTCACGGAACTCCGGGGTGAACCACACATCCTTCAATGCCATTGTCAGCTCCCTCTGCTCTAATCACCATGTCCTCTATAGGACCTGCTTCTATATAGGACCATAGAGCCCGGCGGTGGTCGAGACCTACAGAGGACCTAAGATGAAGCAGTCCGCAGCAGAAAGAAGAGGCCGATGCCAGCGAAGTACGAGCTAATCTCGGGCGATCTGCGTCGTCAGATCGAGTCTGGAGAGCTACGCCCCGGCGATCAGCTCCCCGGTGAAGCTGCACTCATCAATCGCTATCGCGTCAGCGTTCCGACAATTCGCCAGGCACTGGCCGTCCTTCGCACCGAAGGGCTGATAGAAGCCAGACATGGCATCGGCACATTCGTCAGAGCTCCACGCCTGAAGGTGATCCGTCGCAACGAGCGGCATCAGACCGAAAAGGCGCTCGTACACGCTGCCGATGAGGAGCGGAGGCGAAACGGCAGCGCCGAGACGGACACCGGGCACCTAACCGAGGAGTTCTCGTTCTCGGCCGAGTACCGAACGGGCACCGCGTCCGAGGCTGTAGCCGAGATCTTCGGCGTTTCGCCCGATACTGAGTTCCTTCAGCGGAGCTATCGGTCTCGGTTCGTCGACGAAGACGTACCGATCAGCATTGTCACGTCCTACATCAAGTTGGATGCAGTAGAGAGCAATCCCGCCCTACTCGACTCCAGCAACGAGCCTTGGCCGGGCGGCACGATGCATCAGCTATCCACAGTCGGCATCGAAGTGGACCGCGTTGTGGAAGACATCACGACTCGCCTTCCTTCACCAAGCGAGACCGAAGCGCTCGGGCTCCTTCCGGGTACAGCGGTGTTCATCATCCGCAAGACCTTGATCGACATCAACGGCCGCGTTGTCGAACTCAGCGATGTAGTCCTGCCCGGCGACCGGCATCGCCTCATCTACACAACCCAACTGGAACGGTGGACATGACCGACGCAACCCTGGCCCCGCAGACTTCCGAACCGCTCCAGTTCGTCACCGACCTGCTTGGAGACATCGGACGCCCTCAACCCGACTTGCGAACACTTACTGATCCACGCGAGGCCGCTCACCTCATTGCCGAAGAAGCCCGGTCGCGGATCACTGCCGTTCTCGACAAGTTCGGAGGAACGCCGGTCGTGCTGCTGAGCGGCGGCGTCGATTCCATCTACGTCGCAGCCGTGGCGGTCGCACTCGGCGCGAAACCGACAGCGGTCACGATCTTGACCGAAGGCCAATCAGACGAACAGAACGCAGCAGCCGCGGCCGCAGCCCTCGACCTAAGGCATGACCTCATCCGCCTGACATCACAGGAGGTCAGCCAACTGGCTCGTGACACTATGAGGCGACTCGGCACGTCGGAACTCTGGGAGGTAACCGCAGGCATCCCGATACTCGCCGCTCGTAGAAGCTTCGACAAGATCGCACAGCTGGGCGCGATCTTGAACGGTAGCGGCGCGGATGCAATCTTCGGTGGCGGCAAGCGACTCACCCATCCGTTGGCATCGCTCGATGCCAGGGACGAGCTTGACCGAATCATTCGAACGGAGTCAGCTGCGAACTTCAGATACGACCGGCTAGTCCCACACTTCTATCCAGCGCTGCTGGATGAGTACGCCGATCGGCTAGTTCATGTATTCCAGACCGTGCGGTGGTGGCAGATTGCCGAACGATTCGCGCCCCCAGCACTTTTCGGGTCGCACGACGGCATGAATGTTGACAAACTCGCCCTCCGCTTGGCGTGTGAAGAGCAGCTTCCATCAGGAGTGAAGCACCTTGCCTGGGCAGTGAAGTCGCCAATCCAGCGTTCATCCGGCCTGATGTCCGTCCTTGGGACTGCCGCCCGGTCGTACGCCGCCAACCTTCCAGGAGCGCGGACCTACTCAGACCCCATGACCGAGGATGCCGAAGCCGTCGCCACGCGCTTGTATCTCTCGATCCTGGAGAACAGCTAGCGGCACCGCTCCAAAATCTGAGCTAGCAGCTCTTGCTAGCAAGCGAGCATGGGATCTTGATATCATGCAACCATCACGCGAGTGATGCCGAGAGGTGGGACGCCGTTGCAGCGACGCCCCACCGGGTGGGTTAGCTAGCCCGCACTCGGCGGACCAAGACCAGAGCCCCGGCGATTACGGCAGCAACCAACAAGACGATGCCGTAGTCGACCGGGGTTTCTTGCTTTCTCCGGCGATGTTTTGCCATCCCCACCACCTCCTTCCTGGGCGCGGTGTGTGGACCAAGTCCACCGCCCCTCGGCTGGAGGTGTCTTCACCTTACGTGATCGAGCAGACAAAACCGTTGAATCCCAACAGGTTCCGGCACCTCGATTGTCGGCCCAGGGCGTGATCCATTACGGGCCACGATCTCGCCCATGTTGGGACGATCGGCGGGTCCGTTTTGGAGCGCGCCTCGCGTTGTGCGAGTTGTTGCCGAATTCCGCCATACAGCAACAAGAGCGCCCCGGCGGCGCTGCGCGCCGCCGCCGCGCTTCGACGCGCGGCGCACTCCCTGAACCGCGGTCGCGCGGCGCGTCGGCGCGTCGGCGGCACACCGGCCACCGGGGCAACACCTTGGTCCCCTCAGCCTCATCGGCTATCCGCTTTCGCGACGGGGTAGCACGGAGACTCAGGCCGTGCTCACCTTTTCATTCACCGAGCAGTGCTGGGCACGACACCAGCCGTACCCGACCTACCTCCGCGGTCGACCAGAAATCGTCCAGCCTGGACGGGGTGACTGGCCGTGGTCACCCACCGGAAGCTCCTGCCAATACCACAATTGCGCCGAAGAGGCCCGCCATGGCTAACCAGAAGTTAGCGTAGACATATGAGGCGCCCAGCACACCGAGACATATGAACTGGCCGAGGAAGAAGAACGGCCACGTGTACCTACCCGCGCGCGATAGGGCACCGAGCCCAAGAAGTCCTAGGGTGGCAGCCAGGCCGACGCCTGCATAAGCCAGATACCTGAGCAAGTCGCTGAACCGCTCGCGCTGCTCATCATCAAGGACCGTCGCAGTCCAGATTGTCATTGCGACATTTTTGCTGATTGCCGACATTCTGTGGCCTGAACAATGGAGCGACCTTCGGCCGCTTGGCCCTGGACTGTGGTGGCCTGCATTGTGATCCCGCGCCCCTCACACCTCAAGAGCGCCGATGGCGTCCCTACGGGATCAGCTGCGCTGACTCTTGACCTGCGAGCCTCTGCGCGTGACGGGCAGGCCCTTGTGGGGCAGGCGGGTAGCCAGCCCCCGTGATGCGCAACCCACCACAGACCAGGGCCACCCGGTGGTCCCGGATGACACGAAGGTGACACAAGCGCCCCGAACACCGGCATACGGACCCATACCGAATCCCGGTGATTCGATACGGCGACGCCCAACCGAATACCCCAAGAACCGCCCCTGACCTGCCTCCGGAGCAGAAGGCCGCAGGTTCGAATCCTGCCGAGGGCACAACGCGAAGGCCCCTTGACCAGCTGGTCAGGGGGCCTTTCTCATCGGCGGCCTAGGCCTCGGGGGCGAGGACCCGAGGTGTGACACTGCCGCCGCGATGTTCCGCGATAGAACGCTCGAGGTGTCGCGCGTTGAAGGGGTTGCCGAGAAGGTACGCGGTCTCCTTCAGCGCTTGGTATTCGCTCAGGGCGACTACCACGGCCGGTTCGCGTCGGGCACGGGTGATCACCACTTCTTCCAGATCCTCGGTGGCGCTGTCGAGAACCGAGGCGAGGTCCGCTCGCGCCTCGGTGTAATTCATCGACTTCATGCTCGTAAGGTGCGAGACCCTGTGCAGTTGGCGCCCGAAACTTTCGGATCACCGATAGGGCGTTCGCCGTCCCGCGACTCGGTGCCATCGACCACGCAGCAGCACTGTGCGGACAGCGGCCGCATCAGTGGGTGGCCTCGCGATGCCGAGGCTCCTACCATCGAGCCGTGCTGAGATCGTCGGCCGCTGTCGTCGTCGGCGCGGTTCTGGTCCTGACCGCCGCCTGCGCGCATTCGGGTGCCAGTGGACCCGATGATCCGCACCGCGTCCTGGACTACGCGGGCGCGCAACGCCACTACCTCATCCACCGTCCGGCGGGTTCACCGCAAGGCAGGCTCGCGGCGGTTCTGGTCTTCCACGGTGGTGGCGGTAGCGCCGGGTACATGGCGAACAAGAGCGGTTTCGATCGGCTGGCCGACGCCAATGGATTCATCGCGGTCTACCCCGAGGGGATCGACAGGTCATGGAACGACGGCCGGGGTGCCGACACACGCGCGGGCGCAGCGGGTGTCGATGATGTCGGGTTCGTCTCGGCGCTGATCGACCACCTGGTCGCCGCCGACGAAGTCGATCCGGCTCGGGTGTACGCCACCGGGATGTCCAACGGGGGCATGTTCACCCAGCACCTGGGGTGTCACCTGAGCGCCAAGCTGGCCGCGATCGCGCCGGTGGCTGGTCCACTTCCCGCCGCGGACGAGACGAACTGCGCACTCGCGCATCCACTTCCGGTGCTGGAGATCCATGGCACCGCCGATCCGATCGTCCCGTACGAAGGCGGTGTCGTGCGCGTGACGTCGGGCAATCACGGCGGCACGGGCACCAGCCCGGTCCTGTCGGTGGCGGCCACGCAACAGCTGTGGCGCGGGAAGAACGGCTGTCCACCGCCGAACGCCAGTGAGTTGCCCCCACGCGGCGACGACGGGACCTCAGTAAAGATCGAGACGGCGCTGTGCCCGGACGATGTCGGCGTCGTCCTCTACACGGTCACCAACGGTGGCCACACCTGGCCGGGCGGCGAGCAATATCTCCCCCAGGCGTTGGTCGGCGCGGTGAGCCGCCAATTCGATGCTTCGGAGATCATTTGGCAGTTCTTCGCCGCCCACTGACAATGGGTCGCGGGACACACCTGATTCGAATCGACAGGACGCTGGTACGGGCGCGGATGCCGAGAACTCCCGGTGGTCGACACCCGATCGCCCGTCTTTCCAGCACCGGGATTGCAGGAACTTCGAATGCTAGCCGCTGCAATGATTACGAGCCCCGGGCTTTGCCCGAGGCTCGTGGTCGGCTGCGGTGACTCCTACGGTCGATCGAACTCGCCGTCGGCCACGCCCGTGGTGAAGGTGTCCCACTGCTCGGGCGGGAAGATCAACGCCGGACCAGTCGGGTTCTTCGAGTCGCGGACGCCGACGGTGCCTCCAACCAAGTGGGCAACCTCCACGCAGTCGGCTCCACCCCCACTGTGGCTCGACTTGAACCACCGAGCACCCGCTAGATCAACGGTCACGGTCGAACTCCCTTGCCATCTCTCGCAATAGGTCTCTGCTCGGGCGGCTGTCGAGGCTCGCCTGCTGGAGAACGGTGAAAGCCTGGCGAAACCGCAGCACATCCGCCCGTCCTTCAAGGTACGCGCTACCGGTGTAGCTCTCGCAATAGATGACCGGCGGCTCGATCAATTTGCCTCGGACGTCGTTGCCGAAGTCCAGGATCGTGAAGGGTGGGAGAGCCATCCCGACTGGAATTCCGGCGTGGAATGGCAGAATTCGGAGCTCGATGTTGTCCAGAGTGCCGACGTCCGCTAGATGCCGCAACTGCGAAGCCATCACACACCGATCGCCGACGATGGTTCGCAGCACGGCCTCGTGGAGTACGAACCAAACCTTCGTCGGGTGGCGCGACCGGGTAAGCATGTGCTGCCGCTGAATCCGAAGTTGCACACGCCGCTCCAGTTCTTCGTCGGTGTCCTCGGCAAAATAGCGACGGTCGATGGCGCGAGCGTAAGCGCGGGTTTGCAGCAGGCCAGGTATAAGCAACGGCTGGAAGATCGCCAATTCCTTTGCGCCCGCTTCCAGCCCGACATATAGGTTGAACCAGGCCGGGATCAGGTCTCCGTAGGTGTGCCACCACGACTTCGCCGGAGTCTGCTCCGCGAGCCCCTCGGCAACGGCAGTCTTCCCCTCGCTCAGCCCGTAGACTTCGCAGAGCCCGGAAACGTCGCGGACCCTGACTTTCTCAGTCAATCCGCGCTCCAAGCGGCTCAGCGTCGATTTGTGCCATTCCATCAGCGACGCCGCTTGTTCCAGTGTCAGTCCGGCACCCTCTCGCGCCTCTTTCAGATATCGGCCGAGTTGCCTACGCGGCAGTGTGCTGCCCGTTTCCTCCGCCTGGCCGTCTGTCATGCACGCTCCCCTGTCGTTGCATTCCGAGGTTGCTGTCAGTTGCAATACGCGCCGATCGTAGGCGGCGTTGCACAACGCGATCTGGCGATTTGCGCGAGTTTGCCGACCTGATTTCGTTGCCGCGCCTGGATATCGGCTTCCCGCACATCCTCTGCCCCATGGCATCGCACCCCCGACTCAGCAAGGCTCAGTCCGCCGTGCTGGCGGCACTCGCGCCGGGCGGAATCCTGTCCGTGGACTCGCTGGTGAGAACGGCGAATGCGTCCGGAAGGCGAACTCGCCGCGCACTACTACGCCTCGAGGCGGCCGGCCTGGTCGTGCACACCGGAATGGCCGGCCGCAGTGGATACCAGATCACTGTCAGCGGTCGTCGGGTGCTCTCGAGCGATACCGCTGACTCCTCGCGTGGGAGGATGACCATTGCACAGCACGACATTTGGTGACCACACCGTCCTCTGGCGGATCGCGCGCGGGTCGCAGATCGCGATCGAGTCGCTCATCGACCATGCCGCTGGGGCCCCGGCCTACCGGATGAGGATGGACGGCTCGATAATCGACATCCCCAACGGCGACCCCGGCATGATCTACTTCGGCGAAGGAGAGGATCGCCCCGATCTGGCCCAGGTACGCGAGTGGTTCCCGAAACTCTTCGACATCTGGAACACGGTGAGAACTCAGTACTGGCAGGCCATAACCCCGAGATGATGATGACGAGTGGCACACCATCGAGAGGTCTACTCGACATTTGCCGCAGCCGTGTGCCACTCGTCTACGCAGGAGGGTGAATGGGATTGGATGGGAGTGGGGCGCGGCGAGGCCGGGTTGTGGTGGGCGGGCTCGTGGCCGTTGCCGTGGTGGTCGGGGGTGTGTTGTGGGCTGTGGTCGGTAGAGAGCGGCCGCCGTTCGATGTGGATGCGGTTCCGGGGAGTCAAGTCGTCTGGGTGAGTGCGGCGGCGGGGGCCGACCGGGGGACGTTGGAGCTGTGGCAGCGGGGGCGGTTCCGGCGGTGGGAGCGGACATTTGCTGTGCCCGCTTGGGTTGGTGCGGAGGGGATTTCGCGCGAGGCCAGAGAAGGGGCGGCATACACGCCGGAGGGCACCTTTCCGTTGACCGAAGGATTCGGCCGGGTGCCTGCCGTGGGCGCGAAACTCCCCTATCTTTCGGTGGATCCGTCCAATACCTGGTGGTGGGTGTCCGACACCGAAAGCCCGCTGTACAACCAGAAGTATCGGTGCGCCGAGGGTGAATGCCCGTTCGACACCGCCCTCAGCGAGAATCTCGGGCGAACCGAACCGCAGTACGACTATGCGCTGGTCATCGACTACAACCGCTTTCCGGTCGTGCCGGGGCGGGGCTCCGCGTTCTTCGTCCACGTCGATGTCGGCAGGCCGACAGCAGGGTGTGTCGCGGTCGGCGACGACGTCATGCGGACGCTGCTGGCCACCCTCGAACCGTCGCGGAAACCGGTTATCGACATACACGCGAGGTGAACGCCCGACCAGCAGGCCGTTGTCCGCTCGCCCGCGACGTTCCGGCACTCGGCCGAACAGAATGACATCCGCTCGCGTTCGCGCTGCGCGGCCAGCTGGGTGACTACCGCCTGCAGCGCAGCCCACCGACAGTCGTGGCATGACACGTGAACGCGTACCGCCAATGCCGCCGTCATATAAAGAAAAGGCCCCCGTAGTCGGGAGCCCTTCTCGGATGGTTGGGTGCCGTGTGCGGCGCGACGTTTACGGCAGGGGTTCGGTGGGTTTGTCGGTGGATGTGAGGACGCCCGCGTTGGTGAGGTAGGTGAAGGCGGGGGCCGTGAAGCCGGGCTGGAGGAAGTAGAAGTGCGCCTTGGTGACGGCGCCGTTCTCGGCGGCGTCGCAGAGAGCGTGCAGGGCGGTGGGGTCGACGGTGAGGGCGGTGAGTTTGCCCGCCTCGTAATCCATCTCCACCCACTTCGCGTGAATGGCGGCGCTCATGACGCTGCCGGTGAAGTCCTCCCGGTCGGAGGCGGCGCTGAGGCCGAGTTCGAGGCCGTCGTCCAGGTCGGTCGGCGTGTGCTGCCAGCGGCCGAACTCCCACCAGCGCACGAAGCTGACCGGGCCCTGGACGCCGCCGGGCAGCTTCGTGGTCGGTTCCACGGACCGCACCCAGGCGGGCGCCGCGGCCAGCGGATCGTAGGAGGTTCCGGTGACCTCGTTGTCCTCGTCCCTCCCGAATAGCAGCGCGCGGTCACCGGCATATCTGACCAGCGAGAACCAATTGCCCTCACCGTCGTCGTTGATCAGCCGGCCGCCTTCCACTCTGGCCGTCTGCCCGATCTCCTGTCCGCTCGCGGCCCGATCGGTGTGCGTTGCGCAGGTGATCACGTCCAAGACGGTCACGCGCGCCCACAGCACCTCGGGATGCGGCAACTGAAATCCCATGCCGGGCAACGTATCACCGGCCCCTTACGGCGACAACCGGGCCGGCAATCGACGGGACAACCCATTCGGGCCGCGGTGCGCTGGACAGCAAACCTGGTTGGCAGCGATCACGCAGATGTGGACAGGGCAGGCAAATTCACGGCAATGAGTCCGGCTCGGGTCGCGCGACATTCCCGCGTGACGATCGAGCCGATTCCGGTCCGGATTGTCCGGTATCCCGCGGACGCAGCGCATAGGCGGGAACCAACTGGTCGCGCACCTGCAGATCCGGACGTCCGTCGGCGAACTGGATGCTGTAGTTCACCCGGCCCATCCAATCGCCGTCGACGGTGGGCAACCAGTGCGTCAGGGTTCCGGGTCGCTCGCCGCGCATGATGACCCCGGCGCCGTTCACATGGCGCGGCGTCCCTGGATCGCGGACCAGGATCGCGTCCAGCCGCACCCAGACCGGGCGCGGCGGGTAGGTCAGCGTCCGGTAGTAGTGGCCGGTCCGGTTCGGGTAGACCAGCTCGGGTTCCGTCCCTTCGGTTCGCGGCGTTTCATCGCTTATCGAACCCATGTTCGAATGTTAGCCGGACATATGCGGCAAGCACCAGGCAACCCCGGCCCGAATCGGGCGGCATGACGACGGCCACAGTGCCATCAGCGCTCGGCTTCTAGTATGTTCGTTCTAGAACGATCATATTAGAAGGAGAGCGACATGTCGGCGAAGTTCGAGGTGGTCAAGGGTTTCTACGCCGCGACGCAGACCGGTGACGGACCGGCGATCCTGGCGCTGCTGCATCCGGAGTTCGAAGCGCGAACCGCACCGGGCATGCCGTGCGGCGCGGGCGGCGCCTTCCACGGGCCGATCGCGGCGATGACGGGTATCTGGGGTCCGGTCGCGCGAGATTTCGACACCGCGCCGTACGACGAGACGTGGCAGGAGACAACCGACGGCACCGTCGTGGTGACCGGGCATTATCGCGGCGCGGCGCGCGCCACCGGCCGCGAGTACGAAGCGGAGTTCGTGCACCTGTGGCAGGTCGACGACGACGGGCGCATCACGCGCCTGCATCAGTACACCGACACCGCACGCTGGCGCGCCGCATTGGACGCCTGACGCCGCGAGTGCCGACCTCGCGCAAGAACCCGGATCACGGGCCGATTGCTATTCCGCCGACATCCGCGCCGACAGCCCGGACGCAACGCCTGCGCCGGATCGCATCAAGAGCCGATCACCTTCCCGCCGACACCACACTCCCCGAACGCGACACCAGCGCCAGACCACACCAGAAGCCGACCACCCTCCCGCCGACACCCACACAGCGCGCAGACGACACCAGCGCCGGACCGGATCGTGAGCCGAGCGCCGCCTGGCCGCTCCACACCTGACCGAACGATCCGGTCTGGTTTGGTTTCCGGTCACCCGGGCACGCCCTTGCCGTAGCGATGCAGGCACCGGGGGCAGACCGGAGGACGACATGGCTAATCCACCGGGCGGGCAACCGCCGGATGACCGACCGCCGCAGCCGCAACAGCCGCCCCCTGGCTCCCCGCCGCCCGAACCTGAGCAACCCCTTCCGCCGCCGGAGCCGGTGCAACCCTCCCCGCCACCCGGTCCGGGGCAACCGCCTTCACCGCCGGGTCCGGGGCAACCGCCTTCACCGCCCGGTCCCGGGCAACCCCCTTCACCACCCGGTCCGGGGCAACCACCTTCACCGCCCGAACCCGGGCGTCCCTTTCCACCACCCGGACCGGCACAACCCTTCCCACCACCCGGTCCCGGACAACCCTTCCCACCGCCCGGACCGGGTTATCCACCGCCCGGGCCCGGTTATCCACCACCCGGCTACGCGCCCGGCGGATACCCACCACAGCCCAGAAAGAGCCACACCGGCCTGATCGCCGGCTTGGTGGTGATAGTCGTGCTGGTGATCGCCGGCGCGCTGATCGCCGGGATCTTCTTGACCACGCAGGGCAAAGGTCCGCTCGCCTCGGACGAGAAGAAGATCGAGCTCGCGATCCGCGACTTCTACGAGACTCTCGACAGGCGCGGCTTCCGCGCGGCGGCCGAACAGGCGTGCGCCCGCGAACGCGCCGCGTTCGAGGCGATGACCGAGAGCGAGAAGAAGGAATTCGACAGCACCTCGGTTTCGGTCACCATCGATAGGATCGATGACATCGTCGTCACCGCGGACACCGCGACCGCGAAGGTCACCGGCAAACTCACCGTCGCGGTGCCGGGCGAGCAGCCCGATACCGAAACCAGCACGACCGAGCATCTGAAGAAAGAGGACGGCAAGTGGAAGGTCTGCTCCCCGGAGGGCACGCGCTGATCGCATGCACCCACGCGTGAGTTGCTGCGGCCCCAGCCGCAGGACCGTCCTCGGCGCGCTCGGCCTCGCCGCTCTGCTCCCTCTTGCCGGTCGACCGAAATCGGTTCACGCTCAACCGAATACGACCATCGCGACGGATTTGGAAGTGGTGACGATCACCGACACATCGGTGATCCTCACCTGGACCACGCTCGCGCCCGACCCGGGCGGCCGGCTGCTGCCCGTCGACACCGACAGCCAGGTGCGGATCGGTCCCGCCGACTCGCCGCGCGCCCCGGCCCAGGTCTTCGCCGACGACCACCCGACCCCTTTCCACTACGCCGAGATAGCGGGACTCGAGCCGGGCCGCGCCTACCGCTTCGAAGCCTGGTCCGCGGGCCTGCGCGCCACACCGGCGCTTTCGCTCACCACCGCCGACCCGGCCGCGCCGGAAGCGCGCGGCGAGTTCACCACCCTGGTCCCGCCGCCCGGCCGCAGGTTGCGCACGCTGGCACTGTCCAACGACGTGCACTACGGCGAGCAAGTCAGCGGGCTGATCGCGGGCGACCTGCCACCGGGCTTCCGGCAGGGCCCCGGCCTCGCGCCCTACCCCGAAGTGATGCTGACCGCGATGCTGGACGACTTGCGCCGTCCCGACCGCGCAGCCGAATTCCTGCTGCTCGCGGGCGACCTGACCGCCGAAGCCTCCGAGCAGGACACCCGCACGATCCGGACCCGCCTCGATTCCTGGGGCACGCTCGGCCACGACTACCTGGCCGTGCGCGGCAACCACGACCGGCCGCACGTCGGCGGCGAATACGCCGGTTGCGCCCCCGCGCCCGCCGACCACCGCGACTGCTGGGCCGATGTCTTCTCCGCACGACAGGAAATGGTCGAACACGAGGTCGGCGGTCTGCGGGTGCTGGGATTGGACACCAGCCGACTCGACGGCGCGGGCGGCTCCATCGAGCGCCCGCAGTTCGATCACCTCGCCGAACGCCTGCGCGCCGATCCGGACCGGCCGACGCTGGTATTCGGCCATCACCCGGTCACGACGGAGTCCGGACTGACCAACCTCGCCGGGCCCGGCTTCGTGCTCGACGGACGCGACAGCGCCGAGTTGCAGGCGCTCTACACCCGCAGCCCCGGCGTCTTCCTGCAACACAGCGGCCACACCCATCGCAATCGCCGCACCAGGCCGGACGCGCCGTGCGCGGTGGAGTTCCTGGAGGTCGCCGCGGTCAAGGAGTACCCGGGCGGCTACAGCCTGCTGCGCCTCTACGAGGGCGGGTACATGGTCAATTTCTACAAGACCCGCACCGAGGACGCCCGGCGCTGGAGCGCGCTCACCCGCGGCGAGTACTTCGGACTACAGCCGGACTACACGCTCGGCACCTGCGCGGACCGCAATCACATTGCACTGCGCGACTTTTCGGGGCTGACGTAGCGTCAGCGAGAAATCCCCAGATCTGCCAGGGTTCCCGCATGTCGGACGCGGTATCTTCCTTAGGTAAGGCTCAACATATGCACGGGTAACGCGGTCGGAAGGACGAGGATGAAGCCGGTCAGATGGAAGACGATTGCCGCTGGATTGGTCCTCACCATGACGGCCATCGGCGGCACGGCTTGCTCGAATTCCTCCGACAACGCGAACGAGATCACCGTCTACAACGCGCAGCACGAATCGCTCACCAAAGAGTGGGCCGACGAGTTCACCAAGGAAACCGGCATCAAGGTGACATTGCGCCAGGGCGGCGACACGGCGCTGGGCAACCAGCTGGTCGCCGAGGGCGCTGCCTCGCCCGCCGACGTCTTCCTCACCGAGAACTCCCCCGCCATGGCGCTGGTGGAGAACGCGGGCCTGTTCGCCGACGTGGACGCCAAGACCCTGGAGCAGGTGCCCGCGCAGTTCCGCCCGTCCACCGGCAAGTGGACCGGCGTCGCCGCGCGGTCGACGGTGTTCGTCTACAACAAGAACAAGGTCCAGCCCGGTCAGCTGCCCGCCTCGCTGTTGGATCTGGCGCAACCGCAGTGGAAGGGCCGCTGGGGCGCGGGCGTCTCCGGCGCCGACTTCCAGGCCATAGTGGCGGCCCTGCTCGCGCTGAAGGGTGAGGACGTCACCCGCGCCTGGTTGAAGGGCATGAAGGAGAACGCGACACCGTTCCCGAACAATGTCGCCACCATGAAGGCGGTCAACTCCGGCAGCCCGGACGGCGGCGTCATCTACCACTACTACTGGTACCGCGACCAGGCGAACACGAAGGAGAGCAGCGCCGACACCGCCTTGCACTACTTCAAGAACCAGGACCCGGGAGCCTTCGTCAGCGTCTCCGGCGGCGGCGTGCTGAAGGCGAGCAAGAAGCAGGAGGCGGCACAGAAGTTCCTGGCGTTCATCGTCGGCAAGACCGGACAAGAGGTGCTGCGCGACGGCACGTCGCTGGAGTACCCGGTCGCCGCCGGCGTGGCCGCGAACCCGGCGCTGCCGCCGCTGGCCGATCTGCAGGCCCCCGCGGTCGATCCGTCCAAGCTGGACTCGAAGAAGGTCACGCAGCTGATGACCGAAGCGGGTCTGCTGTAGCCGTGGCAGTCCGGACCGTTGTCGCCGCGCCCCGGATCGGCAGGCCGGGGCCGCTGGTCACGAGCGTCGCGCTGCTGCTGGTGGCGGCGACGTTCGTGCCGCTCGGATACATCGTTTCGACGGTCTTCTCCACCGGCCTCGAGCAGGCGAAGGAGCTGGTGTTCCGGCCCAGAGTCGGTGAGCTGCTGGAGAACACGGCCGCGCTGGTGGTGTGCACCGTGCCCATCTGCGTGGCGCTCGGTATCGGGCTGGCCTGGGTGGTCGAACGCACCGACGTGCCGGGGAAATCTTGGTGGGGGCCGGTTTTCGCGGCGCCGCTCGCGGTTCCGGCGTTCGTCAACAGCTATGCCTGGGTGAGCGTCTTTCCGACCATGCACGGTCTGTGGGCAGGCGTGGTGATCTCCACGATGTCCTACTTCCCGCTGGTCTATCTGCCCGCGGCGGCCACACTGCGCCGCCTGGATCCCGCGGTGGAGGAGTCGGCGCGGGCGCTGGGCTCGGGTCCGGTCGCGGTGTTCGCGCGGATCGTGCTGCCGCAGCTGCGCTTGGCGATCCTCGGTGGCGGGCTGCTCATCGGGCTGCATCTGCTCGCCGAGTACGGCGCCTTCGTGATGGTCCGGTTCGACACGTTCACCACGGCCATCTTCGAGCAGTACCAGTCCAGCTTCGCCGGTCCGGCAGGCAGCATGCTCGCCGGTGTGCTGGTGCTGTGCTGCCTGGCGCTGCTCGGGGCCGAGGCGGGGCTGCGCGGGCGGGCGCGCTACGCGCGGATCGGCAGCGGGGCGCCGCGCGCCGCGACCAGAACCCGGTTGGGCGTCGGCACGTTGCCGGTGCTGGCCGCGCTCGTCGCGGTGACGGCGGGCGCGCTGGGCGTGCCGCTGTGGACCATCGGACGCTGGTTGCGCATCGGCGGCGCGGCGGTGTGGGATCTCACCGATATCGGCAACGCGCTCGGGCAGACGATCGGACTCGCGTCGGTCGCCGCACTGCTCACCACCCTGTGCGCGTTCCCGGTCGCGTGGATCGCGGTGCGTTCCACCTCCGCGTTCGCGCGACTGGTCGAGGGCGCCAACTACATCACCAGTTCGCTGCCCGGCATCGTGATCGCGCTGGCCATGGTGACCGTGACCATCCGGTGGGCGCCCGCGCTCTACCAGACGGCGGGCATGGTGATCGCCGCCTATCTCCTGCTGTTCCTGCCCCGCGCCCTGGTCAGCGTGCGGGCCGGGCTCGCTCAGGTGCCGGTCGGCCTGGAGGAGGCGTCCCGGTCGCTGGGCAAATCGGGGGCCGCGACGTTCTTCCTGGTCACGCTGCGTCTCGCGGCGCCGGCCGCGGCTGCCGCCGCCGCACTGGTGTTCGTCGCCGTGGCGACCGAGCTGACCGCGACGCTGCTGCTGGCGCCCAACGGAACCCGCACGCTGGCGATGCGGTTCTGGAGCCTGTCGGGCGAATTGGACTACGCCGGCGCCGCGCCGTACGCCCTGATCATGATCGTCGCCGCGGTGCCGGTGACGTACCTGCTGTTCACCAACTCGCGGAAGGCGGCCGGGATATGAGTCGCGTTGTCGTCGCCGATGTCTCGAAGACCTTCGGCCACACCCGGGTGCTCGGCGGGATCACTCTCGACGTGCCGGATCACACCGCGACCGCGGTGGTCGGGTCGTCCGGGTGCGGCAAGACCACCCTGCTGCGCGTGATCGCCGGATTCGAGTCGCCGGATGCGGGTTCGGTGTCGATCGGAACGGAAACCGTTGTCGGTGAACGGGTAACGGTGCCGCCGCAGCGCCGCAACATCGGTTACGTCGCCCAGGACGGTGCGCTGTTCCCGCATCTGACCGTCGGCCAGAACATCGCCTACGGGCTGCCGGGCATGCGCCGCAACAGCCGCGGGCGGGTGCACGAACTGCTGGAGATGGTGTCGCTGGACGCGTCCTATGCCGACCGGCGACCGCATCAGCTCTCGGGCGGGCAGCAGCAGCGCGTCGCCCTGGCCCGCGCGCTGGCGCGCAAGCCGTCGGTGATGCTGTTGGACGAGCCGTTCAGCGCGCTGGACGCGGGCCTGCGCGCGACGACCAGGCAGGCGGTGGCCGACACGCTGCGCGAGGCGGGCATGACCAGCATTCTGGTGACGCACGATCAGGAGGAAGCACTCAGTTTCGCCGAGCAGGTCGCGGTGATGCGGGAGGGTCGCTTCACCCAGGTCGGAACGCCGGAAGAGGTCTACGCGACGCCGAAGGACCTGTTCACCGCGCGGTTCCTCGGCGATTGCGTGCTGTTGGACGCGGTGGTCGAGGCCGACGTGGCCAAGTGCGCGCTGGGCCGGATCCCGGTGCAGCGCGACGCCGCGTGCGGGCCGTCGACGATCATGCTGCGACCGGAACAGCTTGTCGCCCATGTCGCTTCGGAGAACGAGGCGGAGGCAGGCCGAGTGCGCGCCGTCGACTTCCGCGGCGCCGACGTCATCCTGACGATCGAACTGGACGGTTCCGGCACTCCCATTCTCGTACGCCGGGCCAGCGTCGCGGCCCCCGTCACCGGGCAGCGGGTTCGCCTGGAAGTGATCGGATCGGCGGTAGCGTATTCGGAGCCGAACCAAGCCGCCTGAAGCGGGATCGCGTCACGACCACGCGCCGCTTCCTGATGCGCCTCGGCGCTCGGCAGTGGCGTGACCGAGCACCGAGGACGTTTGGAGCGAGCGGCGGGAATTGAACCCGCGTAAACGGCTTTGCAGTTCTATGACCAGGAAAGTTGCAGGTCACGGCATCGTTTGCTGACGTTGGCATTGCGAGGCGACATGCGAAAACAGCGGTTTGGAACGTTGGTTTGGTTGGCTGAGGTTGGGCCTACTGCGGACTGAATGCGGACGACTCTCGGCGGTGGACGATGTTCCCCCGCCGATTTCGCATGTGCGGGTACCGCCCTTCCCTGCCCCCGACTTCGCTTATGGCTACCCTCGGCTGCGTGCGTGACGTGATGTATCCGGGCGGAGATTCGAAGCTGCGTGTAGCGCGAATGGCGGGCATTGCTTACGAGGATTGGATGCAGGATTGGCCGATCGAAGTGTCCGACCCGGACCGACTCGATGAGTTCGTCGATCTGTTGACCACGAACCAAGCGGACTGGGAACTGAGCTACTGGTTGCTGGAATTGGTTCTCGAGTCGGCCAGAGATGATCTCTCAGCGCAAACGGAGCCACTGGTCGACGTCCTGGTGACGGTGTGGGAGGCGACCAGAGCACCTGAGATAGCGCAGCAGTTCGAGTACTGGGCTTGCCTGGAAGCGTCCGACCCGGATGAGATGTTCGAGGTGAGCCCATTGGTTAGAGAGGCTCGACGACGAACAGGTCTGGACGCAAACTGACTGCTCGTCGCCCGACCGTTCATCCCACGTCGAGCTGGGGCATCTCCGGGTGACTTCCCTTCCCCTGCTTCCTCATACTTGCCGCCCTCAGCGGAAGTCGGTCGTGTCAAGGGCGCTCTTTCCCTTGACTCGGCCGAGTGGAGCGAGACAATCGGCGTATGAGGAGGCAGGGGTTTCGCAACCCAGCCAGGCTCCACGTACGCGGCGTCCGCCGTCGGATTCGTTCAGCAATTCATCGTGCAGGTCAGAGGTCCGCTGTTTCTGGAGCTCCAAGGACGGGACCACAACCGGTGGACCGGGTAGAGTGCCGGCCGATTCGTGCTCGGCTGCGGGAGGTCAATCGGGTACGGCTCCCGGCGTGCCCTGCACTGCTCGGTTGTTGGAGAAGTGAGCAAGAGTGTCCTGGAGCGACATTCCGGAGCGCAAGCGTGCTGCCGACGCGCTCGACGCACCGGTGTTCGAGGAGCCTGCGACGAGGACGCCGCCGTGCGGCGTAGCGCGGCGGCGGCGCGCATGCGCCGCCGCAGGCGCTCTTGATCCTATATAGCCAAATTCAGCAACAACTTCGGGACGTGCGGGCACGAACTATAGGCGAACGACTGCAACCGTCTTGTCGTCGTGACGCTTGGATCGGGGCAGGATGCGGCCGTATGGATCGGTGTGGGCTTCCCACTCGTGGCATCGAGCGAGGATCCTGTGAAGCGACGCGGGCGATTGCGCTGCGATCTCGGACCATTCGATACCGAGCGTCTCAATGGTGTCGCGTGCTCCGTCTGTTGTGACGACTGCCCAGGTGATCGCATCACGCGGGTAGCTGAGTGTCACTGCGTGTTCAGCGGCAGACGGATCGGCTTCTGCGATCCAATAGCCGGTGTGCTGGTTGCGCTTCGCTCTCTGCTGGCGTTGCAGTTCCTGGAGCAGTCTGCGGTGAGTCTCGTCGTAACCGGAACCTTTGGCCAGTCGGCGCTGGTATTCAGATGCTTCGGATATCGAGAGATTATTCAGCCGATCATCGGTGATTGTGTCGTGTTGCCCGTTCGTGCAACCAACGACGATGGTGCTGTCTCCAAGTACTAGTAGTTCGACCACGTCGTTGTTGACACGGACGACCGCGACGGTGCTGGATGGCGACGAGTACGGCTGTAGGTCGAGTTCGTCTGCTGCGGACTGGATCGCATCGGCTAAAGCCGTTGGCAGGCTCGTTTCCCGGCTGCACCTGTCAGCGAGTTCGCGCCCCAGCGCGTCAACGTATCGAGTGGCGGGCGGGATGCTCGGATCATGCGAGGTAGCACCATCGAGTACGACAACGCCGGTTTCAAAGATCACGGCGCGGTCCTCGCCGGTTTGCGCAGGCAGCTCGGCTATTGCAATCTCCACGGCCTCACTCCCGTGTGGTGAAAGGTCCGGCGAGGGCACGGCTGTCGGTTATGGACAGCTCGGTGTCGAAGTCGCATTCGATAACTGCGCTGGTGAAGCGGGCACTCGGCTCATAGAGCGAGGGCAGGTTGTTGTTGAGCCAGTGAGCTACACCGAGAGAGCCGATGCTGGTCACGCCCGCGATGTGGACGATGACGCGGCCGGCCTCGACTCGACGGGCGAGATAGCCGATATCAGTCCTGCTGGTGAGGTCCGCGCGGAACGGGGAGCCGTGGCGCCGTCCGGAGGCTTTCTCGATGAGGTACCAAGTCCCCTCGATATTCTCGAAGCTGAGAGCCTCGTCGGCGGCGAGCAGATGTCGAGCAACGGGGGCGGACTTAGGGCCACAGATCACCACCGCGTCCCCTACGGGTGGCTGCTCGGTGTCGGGGTCGATCGCGAAGCGCGACGATGCTAGGGCTAGGCGAGTCAACGTGGCCTCCACCTGCTCCTGAGTTGCCTGATCGCTCGCGTCGAAGAAGGGGCGTTCGCGGCCCTCCTCAACACCGAAGCGTCGCGGGATACCTATTGCGACAGGACCGACGCCGAAGAATGCTCGCTCGGGCGGCGGCGCACTCGTTCTGATCTGGCTAATCCGACTCTTGGTGATGCCCAGGAGCTCCGCGATTTCGGTGTAACTGAGGCCAGTCTGTCGAGCTTCTTCGATTGCCTCCTTGCGGAGTCTCGCTAGCTCGGTGGCTCGCTGTTGGTACAGCGTGATCAGGTCGGTTGCCCGCTGTCCGCGGCGAACCGGGTCCGGATCTGAACGGACCTTGTCGAAGTCGTCTATGCCAGCCACAGATCGAGTTTAGAACCCCTTGACGACAAACGTCATCCGGGCGTAGCCTCGCTGTTAATACCCCCTCAACCCTCCCGGTATTTGCCCGGATTTCGAGTTGAGAGGGTATCAACTCACTAAATCAAGGGGGTCGATCATGACTACGCCAAAGTTGACCATCGCGGCCGCGCTCCGCCCGCCGCGTTTGAACTACGCGGGTTTCTGCATCTACTGCTTGGCGGCGGGGTGTTCGCGGGCAGGGTGCATCGCGCAGCATGCGGCGTCGGAGTGGGTGTTATGCCCGGATTGCGGGGGCACGGGCTATGTGCGGGGTCATATCGACCCGGTGTGCGCGCATGCGCGGTGCGACTGCTGGGGCGGGCTGCTGGATGTGAATCTGGTGGCGCCGGAGCCGGTCGCGGTGGTGTCGTCGTCGGGGGCGGAGATCGGTGCGGCGTGGGATCGGTTCGATTCCTTGTTCGGTCACGAGGGCGCGGGTTCGGCCGGTGACGGGGTGGTGGCGTGATGGTCGACAGGATGGTTCCGCCCAGGGGTTCGCTGTTGATGGAGATTCGCGAATCGATGGGGTTGGGGCGCAAAGCGTTCGCCGCCCGGTTGGACGCGGTGGTTCCCCGTACCGGGTTCTCGGCTCCGATCACGTGGCATTCGATCCACGCGTGGGAGCTGGTCATCGGTGCACCTGATCACGTGTTGGAGGCGGCCGTGCGGATGGCGTTGGGCGTCACACACACGGTGGTTGATTTGGACGCGGTGGGGGTGTCGGCATGAGCGAGCAGACGCGCGGAAATGTGATCACGCTGCGGGGCCGGGCCGCTGAGCCGTTGCGTCCGCCTCGGTTGACGTTCGCCCGGCGCTGCATCTGGTGCGGCGAGGCGGATTACCAGCACCCGGATTGCATTGCGTTGCATGAGGTTTCGGTGTGGGCGGTGTGCCGTCTGTGCGACGGTACCGGGTTGGCGTTCTCTGGGCCGCAGGGCTGCACGTGCGCGTTCGGCCTGATCCACGTCGCTCCGGCGGTGCATCGGGTGCTGGGTGTCACCGGCAAGGGGCAGGTGGTGACCGAGGCGGGGCATTGGTCGAGCTACAACGACCGCACCTATTACGAGTACATGCATCCGCCGGTGGCCTCCAAGCGGGTCACGCCGGTCGTTGCCCTCGACGCGGGAACGGGTGAGGCGGTGGCCCTGTGACCACACCCCAGCCCATCGGCACGGCACCGGTCGGTGCTGTCGCGCCGAATCGCCAAACCGCCGCCGAGCGTCGGGCAATGCCGGACCTGCGGGATATCGCCGAAGCTGTCGCCGAACAGCACGGCGTGTGCGCTCGCGTGGTGCCGATGCGCGCGTTCGACACCAACACCGGCCGCGTCTCCTACGTCGGTGCTCCATGCAAGGCCACCGTGGCATCAACCTGCCCGGCGTGCGCGAAGGCGAACAAGTACGTGCGCGTGACCCAGCTGCGGGAGGGCTGGTGCGCCGAACACGAACCCGTGCAACCGGAACCGGTGGTCACCGAAGCACAAGCCGAAGTGCTGGCCACGCGGGCCGATCAGTTCAACCTGTACCACGACGCTCGCCGCGAGGGCGATGACGAACTCGCTGAGGCCATCAAGGATTTGGTGGCCGACCTCGACGCCGAGCTTCGGGAACTCGGTGTGCGTGATCGTCTGCCGCCGTTGGATGCCAAGCCGCGTCGCAAGGCCAAGTCCACCCGTCGCCGTGACGACCTGCCGGACCTTCCTCGCAAGAAGGTCGCGCGCACCACGATCGGCACCGCCTACGCGGGCGGCAAGTATCGGCCATCGACGTTCTTCACCCTCACCGTGGGCTCCTATGGGCGTATCAACCGTGTCCGTGACGAAGAGACCGGGAAGATGGTGCCGGACGGCTCCCCGGTCGATCCGGACTCCTACGACTACGCTCGCGCTGCCCGCGACATCATGCATATCAAGCGGTTGTTCGACCGGTGGGTGCAGAACCTGCGTCGCGCGGTGGGCTGGAACGTGCAGTACTGGGGCAGCGTGGAACCGCAGAAGCGCGGGGCTCCGCATCTGCACCTGGCTATCCGGGGCTCGGTCCCGACCCAGCTGCTGTATCAGGTGACTGCGGCGACCTACGTCAACATCTGGTGGCCCCACTTCGACCGCGAGGTCTACACGGGTGACAACATGCCGGTCTGGGATCACGCGGCCGGCACCTTCGTAGACCCGAAGACGAAGCGGGCGCTGACCTATTGGGATGACGCCCTGGCGGTCATGGACGAGGTTGACGAACTCGATCCCGCGTACACGCTGCGGTTCGGTGGCCAGTCCAAGGCGGTTCAAATCCTCGCGGGCACACCGGAAATGGATCGCAAGGTCGGCTATCTTACGAAGTACCTCACCAAGTCCGTGGCCGAAGTCCTGGACTCCGACAGTCCGCGCGTGAACCGTCACTACGACCGGTTGCACGCGGAGCTCCAGCGCACCCCGTGCTCACCAACCTGCGCAGTATGGCTGCGCTACGGCATCGTCCCGAAGGGCGCCACCGAGAAGACCCAGCCGGGCCACTGCCGGGGCCGCAACCATCGCCGTGACC
Organism: Nocardia sp. NPDC051900; assembly: GCF_044452545.1. Lineage (NCBI taxonomy): Bacteria > Bacillati > Actinomycetota > Actinomycetes > Mycobacteriales > Nocardiaceae > Nocardia > Nocardia sp. NPDC051900. The sequence goes on from NZ_JBITBU010000002.1 coordinate 56,981, forward strand.
TGCTCGGCGTTCCTGGTAAGCGCTGCGTGACCTCCACGAAGTGGAGCGGCAAGACCCTCCCCGACCACAAGGCCGAACGCCTGGAGTTCGTACGCAACGAACTCGCCGCGATCGGCATCATCCCGCCGGACACCTCGCACCTGCGTATCACCCCGGTCCGCCCCGGCGACCAGGACGCGCCGCCGCGTTCGCATCTGGTCATGGCGCTGGTCTCGGCGCGGATCAGCCAGCACGCGCAATACACGATGGCCCGGCTCGCAACGACCGGAGGTCCACCGGGTGATGACGTTGCGGCACAACCAAATTCGTTCACACACCGAGTGGCGGCATAGGGAGGAACTGACCAATGAGTGAGAACGACACCTTTCTCCGGGCGAAGCAGTGCGAGGAGCTGACCGGCATCCCGGAGGCGACGTGGCGGTGGTGGGCGCACGTCGGTCGCGGCCCGGAATCGTTCAAGCTGGGTCCGCGTCGGCGGGTGTGGCGCAAGTCCGTCGTGCTGGCCTGGATCGCGGAGCAGGAACGGCTGACCGGCACGGGTGAGGCTGCCTGATGGCTACTCGGCGTAACCCGCGTTCCGGGATCGAGGATCGCTGGTATCCGACTGTGGTTGTGACTGACCCGGTAACCGGCGCGAAGTCCAAGAAGAAGGAGAAGTCAGCCGAACGGTTCGGCAAGGGCAAGCGGTGGCGGGCTCGCTATGTCGACCCGAACGGCGTCGAGCGCTCCCAGTCGTTTGACACCAAGGCCGAGGCCCAACGCTGGCTGGACAGCGACGTGACGACCAGGTCGTGACCGGGACGTGGGTCGACCCCGACCGTAGTGGCGTCCTGTTCTCGGTGGTCGCGGAGAAGTGGTTCGCGACGAAGAAGTTCCGCAAGCCGAAGACGGTCGCGGGCTACCGGTCCCTGCTGGATACGCTCGTGCTGCCGCAGTGGGGCTCGGTACCGCTGCGGGATATCGACTTCGAGGACATACAGGACTGGGTGGTGAACCTGTCGGAGTCGGGTAGTGCCCGGTTCAAGGGACAGGGCCTGTCGGCGTCACGGGTGATCCAGGCGTATCAGGTGCTCGGCCAGGTGCTGCGGTTCGCGGTGAAGTCCAAGCGGCTCGCGAGCAACCCTGCGGTCGGCGTCGAGCTTCCTTCGATGCTGGCCGGTGAGCGGCGGTACCTCACTCACCTGGAGGTCATGCGGCTCGCCTTAGCGGCGGGCCGGTTGCGTCCGCTAGTGTTCACCCTCGCCTACACCGGTATCCGCATCGGTGAGGCATCGGCCCTGCGGGTGATGGACGTGGACCTGGCGAATCGGCGGCTCCGGATAACCCGTTCAGCAACTCCGGTCGCTGGGAAGGGGACCGTGGTGACGGACACGAAGAACCACAATTCGCGGGCGGTGCCGATCCCGGAAACGTTGGCAAAGGATCTCCGAGACCTCATGGAGGGCCGCGCGTTGACTGCGCAGCTGTTCCCGAGCGAGAAGGACGGCGGGCTGCTGGAATACAACGAGTTTCGTCGGGTGTTCAACGAGGCCGCGAACTCGGTCGGGCTCCGTGGCCTGGTGCCGCACGGCCTGCGTCATACCGCGGCGTCGCTGGCGATCAGTGCCGGGGCCAACATCAAGGTCGTCCAGCGGATGCTCGGTCACAAGACCGCGATGCTCACGCTCGATTTGTACGGCCACCTATTCCCTGACGACCTGGATGTCGTCGCGGCGGGGATGGAGGCCGGTGCCAGGGCTGCTGCGGACGAATTGCGGACCGCATGACGCAAAACCTGGCTCCGACCTCCCAAAAACAGCCCTGACCATTGAGCGAGCGGCGGGAATTGAACCCGCGTAAACGGCTTTGCAGACCGTTGCCTAAACCACTCAGCCACGCCCGCCTCGCCCTAGATAGTGCCCGTGGGCGACGGGCCGGCCCACCATTGCGCTCACGGTGATCCGAAGCCTGGCCGGATGCCCCCGCCCTCCTGTGGTGGCATGGAATGATCGGAACATGTCTCGGCCACGCCCGCTTCCGAACGATCCGATCGAGGAAGCCCACCGCCAGTGGGTCGGCCACGGCTGGGGGGATGTCGCCGACGGCATGGCCGCGGTGACGTCGCTGGTTCGGGCTCAGCAAATCGTGATGGCACGGGTGGACGAGGCGCTGAAACCCACGGGATTGACCTTCTCTCGCTATGAGTTGCTCCGGCTGCTCAGTTTCAGCAAAACCGGCGCGCTGCCGATGGCGAAGGCCAGCGCTCGCTTGCAGGTGCACCCAACCAGCGTCACCAACACCGTCGACCGGCTGGAGGCGGCGAAGCTCGTCGAGCGGGTACCGCATCCCAGCGACCGGCGCGCTACCTTGATCGAAATCACCGACGCCGGACGCGAATTGGTGGCGAAGGCGACCGAGGAGCTCAACGCGAAAGTCTTCGCGCTCCCCGGACTCCCACCGGAACGACTGCACACCCTCCTGCAACTGCTCGCCGAATTCCGACATGCCGCGGGCGACTTCGAGACCGCGGAGGGAACGGCGCGCTGGTCGGCCACGGCCACAGACTGATTCGGCGTACCGGTCGGTCGCATACCGCTGCCGACCGACCGAGGGATGACATTCCGGCATCCAACCGGCGAATTACCGGGCACGCCGTCTTGGCAGCGGAACGGAAAAGGTCCACCATGGAGATCATGGTGCTGGTCTTGGGTGTATCGGCGGGCGCTGGCGGCGCTCACGCGATGCTGACACACTCCGATCAGCCACACCTACCCCCGATCGATAGCTGCGAAGTGCCGCGGCGGGCGGGCGGCGGCGTCGAGGAATCGGTCCTCGAGGCGATCCGCCGGATGAACGGCGCCGCCGACCGGCGCGACGAGCTGATCTCGGGCACGGCGGTGACGTGCCGCTGTCCGCTGCACGCCGACGCCATCCGCGCAGGCGTCGGCGGCCGTGACGTGACCATCATCGACGAACCGCTCGCCCAGCTGCGCTACCTGCGCTTCACCGGGCAACTGCCGGACAGCGGCACGGTGATCCTCTACGACCTGGGCAGCTCGGGACTGACCATCACCCACGCCGATTGCCGCACCGACACGATTCTGTCCAGCAAACGCAGCACGGTACTCGGCGGCGACGGCTACGACGCGCTGTTGCGCTGGCGCCTGGCCCGCGACGGCGTGCTCACCGACACGCCGACCATCCGGCGTCATCGCGAAGAACTGAGCGAGGCAAGGGTGGTCACCGCGATCGACGACGGCACCGGCGACCGGGCCGTTCTCACCCGCAGCGACCTGGCCGAACTGTGCGCGGCGGGCATTCATCACTCGGTGTCGTTCGTGCGGCAGATCATCGACGAGACCGGCGTGCGACCGGAGGCCATGGTGCTGCTCGGCGGCTGCACCCGCAGTCCCAGCATTCGCGCCGAGCTGGCCGAACACATCGACCTGCCGATCGTCTACGACCCCGAACCCGACTTCGTCTCCGCGCGCGGCGCCGTGCTGCTCGCCGCGGAACGACGAGGCGGAGACGTCCGGATGGCGCGGCTACGCGCCGGAGCCACCCTGGTCCCGGCCACCGTCGACCGGCGCAAACTCATCGCGGCGGCGGCGGTCACCATCGCGCTGGGCGCCACCATCGCCGGACTGCTCGCCACGAACGAGGACGCGCCCCCGCCGGAAGGGAACAAGGTGCCCGCGAAGATCGTCGCGCCCCCCACCGGATAGCCGCCCGGCCGAGCGATACGGCCGGGCGGAAACCGGTGTCAGCGGTTGGTGAACTTCGCCGGACGCTTCTCGACGAAGGCGCTCATGCCTTCCTTCTGATCCTCGATCGCGAACAGCGAGTGGAAGACTCGCCGTTCGAAGCGCAGCCCCTCGGCGAGCGTGGTCTCGAACGAGCGGTTCACCGCTTCCTTGGCGATCATGGTGACCGGCAGCGACATCCCCGCGATGGTCTCGGCGACCTCGAGGGCGGTGTCGAGCAGTTCCGCGGCGGGCACGATACGCGAGACCAATCCCGCCCGCTCGGCCTCATCCGCGTCCATGTTGCGGCCGGTGAGCACCAGATCCATGGCCTTGGCCTTGCCGATCGCGCGGGTCAGGCGCTGCGAGCCGCCGATGCCGGGGATGACGCCCAGCTTGATCTCCGGCTGCCCGAACTTGGCGGTGTCGGCCGCGAGCAGGATGTCGCAGATCATGGCCAGCTCACAACCGCCGCCCAGCGCGTAGCCCGCCACCGCCGCGATGGTGGGCTTGCGGAACTGCGCCAGCCGGTCCCAGCGGGCGAAGTAGTCGTTCAGGAACATGTCCATGTACGACTTGGGCTGCATCTCCTTGATGTCGGCGCCCGCCGCGAAGGCGCGCTCCGAACCGGTGATCACGATGGCCCCGATCTCGTCGTCGTGCTCGAGCTCGTCGAGCGCGGCGATGACGTCGTCGAGGACCTGCGCGTTCAGCGCGTTCAGCGCCTTCGGTCGGTTCAGCGTGATCCAGCCGACCCGGCCCTTGCGTTCCAGCAGAATCGTCTCGAAGCTCACTCGGCACCCTCTTGGTCGGAACGGTCACGGATATCGGTGACGATAGCCGAGAAGTCCCGTCCGGCATCCGTCTGGTTGAAACGGTCGTAGATCGTGGCGGCGAGCAATCCGAGCTGCCCGTCGACGTTGTTGTCGCGCAACGCGTTCGCGGCAAGGCCCAGGTCCTTCGACATGAGCGCCGTCGCGAAGCCGGGCTGGTAGTCGTTGTTGGCCGGACTGGTCGGCACCGGGCCGGGGACCGGGCAGTAGCTGGTCAGCGCCCAGCTCTGGCCGGAAGCCGTGGAGACCACGTCGAAGAAGGACTGATGGCTCAGGCCCAGCTTCTCGCCCAGCACCAGCGACTCCGACAGCGCGATCATGGACACGCCGAGCAGCATGTTGTTGCAGATCTTCGCCGCCTGGCCCACGCCGGAGCCGCCGCAGTGCACGACCTTGCCGCCCATCACCTCGAGCACCGGCAGCGCGTCGGCGAAGTCCGCGGCGGCGCCGCCGACCATGAAGGTCAGCGTGCCCGCCGCCGCGCCGCCGACACCACCGGAGACCGGTGCGTCCAGCGCGCGGTGCCCGGCGGCGGCGGCGCGTTCGGCCGCGACCTTGGCATCGGCCACGTCGATGGTGGAGCAGTCGATGAACAGCGTGCCCGGTGCTGCGACCGGAAGCAGCTCGGCGTACACGTCCAGGACGAGTTTGCCGTTGGGCAGCATGGTGATCACGGTCTCGGCCGCGGCGGCCTCGGTGGCCGCGTCCACCACGATCGCGCCGTCACGCCCGGCCTGCTCCCGCGCCGCGGGCACCGGGTCGAAGGCGAGCACCTCGTAGCCCGCCCGCACCAGGTTGGCCGCCATCGGCGCGCCCATGTGGCCGAGGCCGAGGAAACCGATTCGCTTGCTCATCACGCCACCTCCGGGGTCCGCAGACCCAGCTCTCGATCGCCCAACTCGGCGAAGTACGCGTCCACCTGCGCGTCCGTGACCGCATCGAGGGTCGCGGGCGACCATCGCGGATCACGATCCTTGTCGATCACCTGGGCACGAATGCCCTCGACCAGATCGTGCGACGACAGCGACGCGATGGACACCCGGTACTCCTCGTTCAGCACCGCCTCGAGACTCGGCGCGCTGCGCGCCGCCCGCAGCGAGCGCAGCGTCACCTTCAGCGCCACCGGGGATTTCGCCAGAATCTCGGTGGCCGCCGCCCGCGCGTCCGGCGCGTCGTGCGCTTGCAGCCGCGCGACGATCTCCTCCACGGAATCGGCTCCGTAGCAGACGTCGATCCAGTCCTGCCCGGCGGCCAGCGCGGATTCCGGTGCGTCCGTGGCGAATTTGGCGATCGCGATGTCGGCGCTCTCCGTGCGCAACGTCTCCAGCAGGGCGGGCAGATGCTCGGAGGCGACGAAGTAGTCCGCGAAGCCCGCGGCGATGGCATCGCCCGCGCTCATGCGGGCGGTGGTCAGCGCGACGTGCGTGCCGATCTCGCCCGGCGTCCGCGCGAGCAGGTAGGTGCCGCCGACGTCCGGGACGAACCCGATGCCCACCTCGGGCATGCCGATCTTGGACCGCTCGGTCACGACGCGGTGGCTGCCGTGGCCCGAGAGCCCGACACCGCCGCCCATCACGATGCCGTCCATGATCACCACGTACGGCTTCGGGTAGCGGCCGATCAAGGCGTTGAGGACGTACTCGTCGCGCCAGAACCGTCCGGTGGCCGAATCCGCCGTGTTAGCGCCGCTTTTCGCGTCGGCGTGGATGGCGACGATATCGCCGCCCGCGCACAGGCCGCGCTCCCCCGCACCGGTGACCACGACGGTGCGCACCGCGTCGTCCTCGGCCCACTCGCGCAACGCGTCGGTGATGGCGAGAGCCATCGAGTGGTTCAGCGCGTTGATGGCCTTCGGCCGGTTCAGCGTGATCAGGCCGAGCCCGTCGCGCTGTTCGAGCAATACTTCTGGTTCGCTCATGCTCTGTCCTTTCCGGCATGCGCGGGTCGTTGCGTGGTCACGCCGCGCTGCCTCTTCCAGGCCTGGCCGTTCATGCCGCTCCTACCAATGAGCGGGCGACGACCACCCGCATGATTTCGTTGGTGCCCTCGAGGATCTGGTGCACCCGCAGATCCCGGACGATCTTCTCCACGCCGTATTCGGTCAGGTAGCCGTAGCCGCCGTGCAGTTGCAGGGCCTTGTTGGCCACCTCGAAGCCCGCGTCGGTGGCGAAGCGCTTCGCCATGGCGCACAGCTCCACCTTGTCCGGCGCGTCGGCGTCCAGTGCCGCGGCGGCCCGCCACAGCAGCGTGCGGGCGGCCTCCAATTCGATGCGCATATCGGCGAGTTCGAATTGCAGCGCCGGATTCCGCAGCAGCGGCTTGCCGAACGCGTGCCGCTCGGCGAGATACGGCACCGTCTTGTCCAGCGCCGCCTGCGCGCCGCCGACCGAGCACGCGGCGATGTTGAGCCTGCCGCCGTTGAGCCCGTTCATCGCGATGCGGAAGCCGTCGCCCTCCGCGCCGAGCCGGTTGGCGGCCGGGACCCTGGCGTCGGAGAAGATCACCTGACGGGTCGGCTGCGCGTTCCAGCCCATCTTCTTCTCGTTGGCTCCGACGGAGATGCCGGGAGTGTCGGCGGGCACGATGAACGCCGAGATCCCGCGCGCTCCCGCGTCACTGGTCCGCGCCATGACGACGTAGACGTGCGTGGCGCCCGCGCCGGAGATGAACTGCTTGGCGCCGTTGAAGACGTAGTCGTCACCGTCGCGCACGGCCTTGGTGCTCAACGCCGCCGCGTCGGAGCCGACGCCGGGCTCGGTGAGCGCGTAGCTGGCCAGCAGTTCCATCGCGGTCAGCCGGGGCAGCCAGCGGTGACGCTGTTCGTCGTCGCCGTAGCGGTCGATCATCCACGTCGCCATGTTGTGGATGGAGATGTAGGCGGCGATGGCCGGGCAGCCGGTGGCCAGCTGCTCGAAGATGCGCACGGCGTCGAGCCTGCGCAGGCCCGAACCGCCCACGTCCTCGCGCACGTAGATACCGCCGAGGCCCAGCGGCCCCGCCTTGCGCAGCACGTCCACGGGAAAATGCTTCTGCTCGTCCCATTCCAGCGCGTTCGGGGCGAGGAATTCGTCGGCGAAGCCGCGCGCGGTGTCGCGGATCGCCTTCTCGTCGTCGTCGAGTGCGAACATCCGCGTCAGTCCATCGTCGGGATGACGAACGCGTTGCTCTCCTTCAGGCCCGCGGGCCAGCGCTGCGTCACCGTCTTGGTCTTGGTGTAGAAGCGGATCGAATCCGGACCGTGCTGGTTCAGGTCGCCGAAGCCGGAACGCTTCCAGCCGCCAAAGGTGTAGTAGGCGATCGGCACCGGGATCGGCACGTTGACGCCGACCATGCCGACCTGCACGCGCGCGGCGAAGTCGCGCGCGGTGTCGCCGTCCCGGGTGAAGATCGCGACGCCGTTGCCGTACTCGTGCTCGTTGGCCAGCCGCAACCCCTCCTCGTAGTCCTTGGCGCGGACCACGCTGAGCACCGGGCCGAAGATCTCCTCGCGGTAGATCCGCATCTCCGGGGTCACCTTGTCGAACAGCGTCGCGCCGACGAAGTAGCCGTTCTCGGCTCCCTCCACGACCAGGCCGCGGCCGTCCACCACCAGTTCGGCGCCCTCATCGACGCCGATCTGGACATAGTTGTTCACCCGGTTCACGCCGTCCTGACCGACCAGCGGGCCGTAGTCGGCGCCGGGATCGTCGGAGCGGCCGACGTTGAGCTTGTGCACCCGCTCGGTCAGCTTGGCCACCAGGCGGTCGGCGGTCTCCTCGCCGACCGGGACGGCCACCGAGATGGCCATGCAGCGCTCGCCCGCGGAACCGTAGCCCGCGCCGATCAGCTGATCGGCCACGTCGTCGAGGTCGGCGTCGGGCATGACGATCGCGTGGTTCTTCGCGCCGCCGAAGCACTGGGCGCGCTTGCCGTTCGCGGTGGCGGTCTCGTAGATGTACTGCGCGATGGGGGTGGAGCCGACGAAGCCGACGGCCTTGATGCGCGGATCGTGCAGCAGCGTGTCGACGGCTTCCTTGTCGCCGTTGACCACGTTGAACACACCGGCGGGCAGACCGGCCTCGAGGAACAGCTCCGCCAGCCGCAGCGGCACCGAGGGGTCCCGCTCGGAGGGCTTGAGCACGAACGCGTTGCCGGTGGCCAGCGCGGGACCGGCCTTCCACAGCGGGATCATGGCCGGGAAGTTGAAGGGCGTGATGCCCGCGACGACGCCGAGCGGCTGACGCATCGAGTACACGTCGATGCCGGTGCCCGCGCCCTGGGTGTATTCGCCTTTGAGCAGGTGTGGGATGCCGGTGGCGAACTCGATGACCTCCAGGCCGCGCTGGATGTCGCCCTTCGCGTCGGCGATGGTCTTGCCGTGCTCGGACGACAGCAGGGTGGCCAGCGAGTCCATCTCGTCCTGCACCAGGGTCAGGAACTTCATCAGCACACGCGCCCGCTTCTGCGGGTTGAACGCGGCCCATTGCGGCTGCGCCGCCTCGGCGTTCGCGATGGCCGCCTCGACCTCGGACTTGCTCGCCAGCGGCACCCGCGCCTGCACCCGGCCGAGGTTGGGATCGAAGACGTCGCCGAAGTTGCCGGAGGTGCCCGGCGCATGCTGTCCGCCGATGAAATGGGTGAGTTCGCGAACCATGCCAGTCCTGTTCTCGTAGCGATCGGGACACCGCGGAGCGGTATGCGGTCATCCTATAGTTGGACGTCCAAGTATTGACAGAGCGTCGGGCGTGATGTGATTCATCCCACGTGTCGACGGACGACCGGCGCGGGAGCCGCAGCCTTTTCGCCTTCTTCCCCACCGCGCGCGGATGGCCTACGCCTGCGATACCGGAACCGCGGGGTCGGCTTCCTTTTCCCGCCGTGGCCGCGCCAACCGGAACGCGCCCACCGCGAGCGTGATCGCGCCGATCGCCACGACCACCGCCGCGGCGCCGAGCGAGTCACCGGTCCATTCCGAGACCGCCTCCCCCGCCGCCACCGCGATGGCCACACCACCCCCGATGACGAGCACGGCCGAGCGCTGGGTCGCGTACAACGCGAAGCAGACCACCGCAATCACCGCGGTGATCCCGTAGGCCCAAGTCCGGCCGTCGATATCGAGACTCTGCGCGGCCGCGACGGAGGTGACGATCGCGATCAGGTATCCGACCCGGATATCGACCAGGGCGCCGATCCTGGTCAGCGCGAACCACCCCGCACCGAGCAGCAACACCGCCACGCAGGCCCACGTGTCGTCGAGACCGAACACCTCGGTCAGCATCCCCGCGACGGCCGCGGGCACGAAGCAGGCGCAGACGAGCATGCCGAGGACGGAGGGCAGCGCGAGATAACCGAGTACCGCGATCACCGCCCCCGCCGCGCATGCGAAAACCCAAGCGGCATCGGCCGCGTCGAGCGCGGTGCCGACGGATCCGGCCAGCGCGACCGAACCCAGCGCGAACAGCACGGCCGCCAACCTGTCGCGGGCGCTCAGCGCGCTCCTGCGGCCGGACGGCACCCCGGCGAGCACTACTCCGCCGAGCAGCAGGCCGGCCGCCACGACGGCGAGCACGCCGACCCGGACCGGCCGGTCGAGCGCGTCCCAGGACGAGGCCGCCACCAGGGCGATCCCGCCGAACACCAGACCGGCGCCGACGTACGCGGCGATCTCGGCGAGCACCTTCCCGCGCGCGGTCGCCGCGGCCCGCTCGACGGCCAGCGCCGCGAGCACCGCGTCGGCCTGGTCGCGAGTCAGCACGCCGTCGGCGACCAGCCGTCCGATCGCGGCTTCCGCTTTGCCGTCGCTCACCATGCGCCCAGTATGTCCGAGTCCGCCGCCATGACAACACGATCGGCCACGCGCACCGGTCGGCGCGGGGCCCGTCGTTCGAGGAAACCGAGCGCGCACGACCCGCCGCCATCGGCTGGCGGTGTGATCACAGTCACCGTAGAATTAGTTTGACGTCCTAGTATCGGGCGACAATGGAATCCCCGGAGGAATCCCAGTGGCCGACAGCAGCGCGCTCTACACGCCCACCCATCCCGTTCGCTTCGTCACCTCGGCGGCCCTGTTCGACGGGCACGACGCGGCGATCAACATCATGCGCCGCATCCTGCAGAGCCAGGGGGCGGAGGTGATCCATCTCGGTCACAACCGCTCGGTCAGCGAGGTGGTCGACGCCGTGCTCACCGAAGACGCCCAAGGCGTCGCCGTCAGCTCCTATCAGGGCGGCCACGTCGAGTACTTCGAATATCTCGCGGACGCCCTGCGGAAAGCCGGAGCCCAGCACGTGCGGATCTTCGGCGGTGGCGGTGGCGTGATCGTGGCGGAGGAGATCGCCCGACTGGCCGCGTCCGGCGTGACCATCTTCTCCCCCGAGGACGGACAGCGACTCGGCCTGCCCGGCATGATCAATCAGCTCATCCGCGCCTGCGACGTCGACCTCGCGGCCGAGCCGCCGGTGCTCGACGCGGTGCTCGCGGGCGAGCGCGCCGCCCTGGCGCGCGTCATCACCTGTCTGCAAGCGGACGCGCTGCCGGAGGCCGACCGGCGGAAACTGGCCGAGACCGCGGCGGCGCGAACCGTGCCGGTGCTCGGCATCACCGGCACGGGCGGCTCCGGAAAGTCCTCGCTCACCGACGAATTGGTGCGCAGGCTGCGCTCGGACCAGCAGGACAAGGTGCGGGTCGCGATCCTCGCGGTCGACCCGACCCGGCGGCGCGGGGGCGGCGCGCTGCTCGGCGACCGCATCCGCATGAACGCCCTCGACGGCGAACACGTCTTCTTCCGGTCGCTGGCCACCCGCGGCGGACACGAACTGCCCGACAACATCGATCTCATCGTGGCCGCCTGCAAGGCAGCGGGATACGACCTGGTCATCCTCGAAACGCCCGGCATCGGCCAGGGCGACGCCGCGGTGATCGACCACGTCGACGTGTCGATGTACGTGATGACGCCCGAGTTCGGCGCCGCCTCCCAGCTGGAGAAGATCGACATGCTGGACTACGCGGACGTGGTGGCGATCAACAAGTTCGAGCGCCGCGGCGGCGCGGACGCGCTGCGGGACGTGGCCAGGCAGCTGATCCGCAACCGCGAGGAGTTCCACGCCGCGCCGCAGGACATGCCGGTCTTCGGCACCAGCGCGGCGACGTTCAACGACGACGGGGTGACGGCGCTCTACCAGCACCTGACCGGCCTGCTCGCGAACCACGGCCTGCGGCTGGAGCCCGGCGCGCTGCCCCTGGTGGACACCCGCGCGTCCACCAGGTTCGCCCAGCTCATCCCGCCCGCACGGGTGCGCTACCTGGCCGAGATCGCCGAGACCGTGCGCGACTACCACGCCGAGACCGCCGCGCAGGTCGTCGCCGCGCAACGGCTGCAACGACTCGAGCAGGTGGCGCTCGAACTGCCGGACGACACCGCCGTGGCCGAACTGACCGAACGCGCCCGCGCCGACCTCACCTCCGCGAACGCCGCACTGCTGGCCGAGTGGCCCGCCCTCGCCGAGTCCTACCGCGGGGAAGAACAGGTGATCCGGGTGCGGGACCGGGAGATACACACGCCGCTGCGCCGGGAGACCCTGTCGGGCAACTCGATTCCGCGCGTCGCCCTGCCCCGCTTCACCGATCACGGTGAGCTGCTGCGTTTCCTGCGCGCCGAGCATCTGCCGGGGCGCTTCCCCTTCACCGCCGGAGTGTTCCCGTTCAAACGCGACAACGAGGACCCGGCCCGGATGTTCGCGGGTGAGGGCGATCCGTTCCGCACCAACCGCCGGTTCAAGGTGCTCAGCGAGCACTCCGAGGCGAAAAGGCTGTCCACGGCGTTCGATTCGGTCACGCTCTACGGGCACGATCCCGCCGAGCGGCCCGATATCTACGGCAAGGTCGGCACCTCCGGCGTGTCGATCGCCTCGCTCGACGACATGGAAGTGCTCTACGACGGTTTCGACCTGACCGCGCCGACCACCTCGGTCTCGATGACGATCAACGGTCCGGCGCCGACCATCCTGGCCTACTTCCTCAACACCGCGATCGATCAGGCGCTGGAACGCTTCACCGCGCAGCAGGGACGGCCGCCGACCGACGCCGAAGCGGCCGACCTGCGAGCCCGCACGCTGGCCACGGTGCGCGGCACGGTGCAGGCCGACATCCTCAAGGAGGACCAAGGCCAGAACACCTGCATCTTCTCCACCGAATTCAGCCTGCGCATGATGGCCGACATCCAGGAATGGTTCGTGCGCAACGGCGTACGCAATTTCTACTCGGTGTCGATCTCCGGCTACCACATCGCCGAGGCGGGCGCGAACCCGATCAGCCAGCTGGCCTTCACCCTGGCGAACGGATTCACCTATGTGGAGGCGTATCTCGCGCGCGGCATGCATATCGATGACTTCGCGCCGAACCTGTCCTTCTTCTTCTCCAACGGGATGGATCCGGAGTATTCGGTGATCGGCCGGGTGGCCCGCCGCATCTGGGCCGTGGCCATGCGGGACCGTTACGGCGCCAACGAGCGGTCGCAGAAGCTGAAGTACCACATCCAGACCTCCGGCCGGTCGCTGCACGCGCAGGAGATGAACTTCAACGACATCCGCACCACGTTGCAGGCGCTGATCGCGATCTACGACAACTGCAACAGCCTGCACACCAACGCCTACGACGAGGCGGTCACCACCCCGACCGAGGAATCGGTGCGGCGCGCGCTGGCCATCCAGCTGATCATCAACCGGGAGTGGGGCGTCGCGATGAACGAGAACCCGCTACAGGGCAGCTTCCTCATCGATGAGCTCACCGATCTGGTCGAGGAGGCGGTGCTCACCGAGTTCGAGCGGATCAGCGAACGCGGCGGCGTGCTCGGCGCGATGGAAACCGGTTATCAGCGCGGCAAGATCCAGGACGAGTCGATGCGCTACGAACAGCGCAAGCACGACGGGTCGCTGCCCATCATCGGGGTGAACACCTTCCGCAACTCCCACGAGGAGCCGCACCGGGAGCTGGAACTGGCGCGCGGCACCGAAGCGGAGAAGCAGTCGCAGCTGCGCCGGGTGCGCGAGTTCCAGCAGCGCAACCGGGACGCCGCCCATGCCGCGCTCGCCCGGCTCGAAGCGGTCGCCCGCACCGACGACAACATTTTCGAGGTCCTGATGGACGCCGCCCGCGTGTGCACGTTGCAGCAGATCACCGACACGTTCTTCACCGTCGGAGGTCAGTACCGCCGCAACGTGTGAGTCTTTTGCGCGCCGTGTTGAGTCCGCGCGCTCGGATTTCGAGCAGCCGTATGCCGGGTGGCCCGGTTCGCGCTCGCGGACCGGGTTCGCCCGCGGATCCGGCGGAACCCGCCGTGCCGACTCGGCGGGCGCGGATTCCGAACTCACCGCGCGCCGGGCATGTGACAATCGCCGAGCAAACCTTCGGCGCGGTTGGGGACGGCAGACATGGACCTCTCGGGAATCCGGATCATCGACGCACACATCCACCAGTGGGATCCGTTCGGCACACCCCGGGATTTCAGCGCCCTGGCGAAGCTGTTCCGGCTGTTGCCGGTCCCGGTGGACGCCGCGAAGCGCCTCGCGCCGCGCCGGGACCGGGAATTCGTCGGTGACCCGGCCGCCTACCTGCGGCCCTACCTTCCGTTCGACTACCGCGCCGACGCCGGGAACGCGCCGGTGGAGGTGGTCGCGCACATCGAAGTCGAATGGTCGCAACCGGGACCGCTCGGCAAAGCCGGGGAGACCGCCTGGGTGGCCGGGCTGCCGCTGGAAGCGGCGCCACGGCTCGGCGCTATCCTCGCGGGCGGCGATCCGGCCGACCCCCGGTTCGGGGAGCTCCTCGACGCGCACGCGGCCGCCTCGCCGCTGCTGCGCGGTATCCGCACCATGGTCGCCCACCATCCCGATCCCGGTGTTCGGTCGTTCACCGACGCGCCCGGCAAGCTCGCGACCAAGGAATTCCTGGACGGCTTCGCCCGGCTGGCCGAGCGCGGCCTGTCGTTCGAAGCCTGGGTGTATTCGCATGCCATTCCCGACGTCACCGCGCTGGCCGAACGCTATCCCGAAGTGCCGATCGTGCTGAACCACCTCGGCACGCCCGCGGGGATCTTCGGGGCGGTGGGCAAGCACACCGGCACCAATCCCGGGCTGCGCAGGCAGTTGCTGGTGCGGTGGCGCGACGATCTCGCCGCACTGGCCGCGCGCCCGAACGTGGTCGCGAAGGTGAGCGGGCTGATGATGCCGATCCTCGGCCATCCGATCCCGCCGCGCGGCACGCCGACGCCGGTGCCGCAGCTGCTCGACCGGATCGGTCCGCTGGTCGAACACGCCGTGGACGTCTTCGGCGCGGACCGTCTCATCTGGGGGTCGAACTTCCCGGTGGACAAGCCGGTCACCAGCATCGCGAACAGCATCGAGGCCATCGCGACCGCCGTCACCGGCCACGGCGGCGGCCCGACCGAACTCGAGCAGGTCTTCCGGACCACCGCGCAGCGGGTGTACCGGATCGCCGACTGAGCCGGTTGTTGGTGCCCGCCGCGCCGACCGCACGAACGAGTTCTGCGTGATCGTGCCCGCCAGCGGCACCGGTGAACTCGCGGGCATCACGGGCACGGGCGGCCTGCACGTGGACGCCGACGGCACGCACCACATCTGGTTCGACTACGAATTGGGTTGAGCCGCCCGAGCCAGTTGTGCGGTGAGGGTATCGCGGGCGGTCGCCAATGACGGCCCGTACCAGGTGAGGGCGCGGCCTGCCACCAGCGCGACCGGGATGTCCGGAAACGCTTCGGGCCCATCGGTTTCGGTGAAGACATAAGGTTCGTCGGGAAGCACCGCGAGGTCGACGCCTTCGATCAATTCGGCCGGTGTGACGCGGGGATATCGGTCGGGGCGATCGGCGTGCACCAGCCGCAGGCCCAAACGGCGAGCGATGTCCCCGGTGAAGGTGTTCCGTCCGACCACCATCCACGGGTCGCGCCAGACCGGGATGACGGCGGCGCGCGCCGGCTCGGGCGGTGGTGCGGCCCAAACGGATCGGGCCTCGGTGAGCCAGGCGGGCGAGTCGACGCCGAGCGCCTCCACGCAGAGCCGGGTTAGGGAGGCCATGGCCTCGTCGACGGTCTCTATCTCGGTCACCCACACCGGAATTCCCGCCGCGCGCAGGCGTTCGACGTCGAGGCGGCGATTCTCCTCCTTGTTGCACAGCACCAGGTCGGGGGCGAGTTCGACGATTCGGCGGACATCCGGGTTCTTGGTCCCCCGGACGCGCTCGACCGCGAGATCGTCTGGGTGCGTGCACCATCGCGTGGCGGCGACGAGGACTTCCGGACAGGTGCGCGCCACCGCCTCGGTCAGCGACGGAACGAGCGACACCACCCGACGCGGAGGTGTGCGGAGATCCACCGGAGTACCGAGGTCGTCTCGGGGCGACCCGGCCGCTGGGCTCTTTCCTGCCACGCTGTCAGCCTATAACAGATGATTCACGCAGGTCAGTGGCCTTTCTGGACGAAGCGAGACCAGCCGCGACGATCGGGCCACGCCGGGAGATATGCGGCAAGTGCGGTGCAAGGGCAGCATCCGGGCGTGGCTGGGGCAGTTCCGCGCGGGGTTGAGCGGCGCGACACTGAATAACGGCACCCGGCGTCGGGAAGTCTCCGGTCCCTTCGCTCCGCCGGTATCGATCCCGCCCCGACAGACCGGCGGTAACCGACAGCCCCGATGCTGGGTGCCAACCAACGTCAGCGGTCGAACCGCCGATAGAGCGCGGTGAGATCGCGCAGACCGGTCGCGGCAATCGTCTCGTCCGCCGAGGTCATCCGCAGCGCCTTACGGAGCAGCAGCGGATCCAAATCCTCCGGCGCCGCCCGGAATTCGACCGTGGGCAAGTCCGGCAGCGAAACGCGCTCACCGTACGGATCGTCGGAAACGGTGGGTCTCGGCTCGCGTTCGATGCCCCCGATCAGCGTGTCCAGGTCGAGTCCGCGCAGGGTCAGGATCTCGCGCGGGTGTTCGTCGAGCCGCTCGGCCAGCAGGTAGCAGACCGCCGCCACGTGCTTGCACGGCCAGCCCGGGTCCGGGCAGCTGCAGGTGAAATCCAGGTCCGCCGCGGTGCTCGGCAGCAGCAGCGGCCCCAGCCCGGTGGGCAACGCGCCCGAGGCGATCTCGGCGAGCATGCCCGGCGCCGAGCGAATGGTCTCGATGAGCAACTCGAGTTCGTCCTCGCGCAGCGGGCGCACGGTGAACACCGCCGTGAACGGACGCGGTTGGCTGCCCTGCACTTCCGCCGTCACCGCGCCCGGCTCGATCCGGTAGTTCACCACCTGGCCGGATCTGGCGTAGTTGCGACCGCGCGCCAGCCGCCCCGGCTCCGCCATTCGCTCGACCGATTCCACCAGCGCCCTGCCCCACCAGGTGCGCCCGAAACCGCCTCGTCTGCTACGGGCTTCCACTCCGCCGCGCACCGGCAGCTTCTTCCCGTACTCGGAGTAGTCGATGAACGGACTCATTCGCCCACCGCCGCCGCACCCAGGGCGAACAAGTCGCGCAATTCGTCGGTGCTCAGTTCGGTGATCCAGTTCTCCCCCGCGCCGACCGCCAGATCGGCGAGCTGCCGCTTGCCGTTGATCATCTCGTCGATCCGCTCTTCGATCGTGTCCACGCACACCAGCTTGCGCACCTGCACGTTGCGCTGCTGGCCGATCCGGAAGGCACGGTCGGTGGCCTGGTTCTCCACCGCGGGATTCCACCAGCGATCCAGGTGGACCACGTGATTGGCGGCGGTGAGATTGAGCCCGGTGCCACCCGCCTTGAGCGACAACAACATCAGCGGCGGTCCGTCCGGCGCCTGGAAGCCGGTGACCATCGCGTCGCGCTTCTTCTTCGGCACGCCGCCGTGCAGGAACGGGATCGCCGCGCCGAACCGCTCGGCCAGATAGGGCGCGACCAGCTCGCCGAATTCCCGGAATTGGGTGAACAGCAGCGCCTTCTCACCGTCGGCCAGCACCGCGTCCACCACGTCCTCGACGAGAGCGAGCTTGCCGGAGCGATGTGCCCCTCGGTGCAGCACACTCGACCCGTCGCCCAGGAAATGCGCGGGATGGTTGCACACCTGCTTGAGCCGGGTGAGCGCACCGAGCACGGCGCCCTTGCGCGCCATGCCCTTCGCGTCCTTGATCTTGGCCAGCATGTCGTCCACGACCGCCTGGTACAGCGAGGCCTGCTCGACGGTGAGGTTGGCCCGCACGGTCATCTCCAGCTTCTCGGGCAGGTCGCTGATCACCGTGGGGTCGGTCTTCACCCGGCGCAGCACGAACGGCTGGGTCAGCCAGCGCAGGCGACTGATCGCGTTCTGGTCGCGCTCGCGTTCGATCGGCACCGCGAAGCGGGCGCGGAAGGACTGCGGACTGCCGAGGACTTTCGGCATCGCGAAATCCATGATGGAACGCAGCTCTTCCAACCGGTTCTCCACCGGAGTGCCGGTGAGCGCCAATCGATGTCGCGCGCGCAGCGACCGCGCCGCCCGAGCCTGCCGCGTCCCCGCGTTCTTGATGTGCTGCGCTTCGTCCAGTACGACGCGGTCCCAGTGCTGTCTGCCGAGTTCCCCGGCGTCGCGCGCCAGCAGCGCGTAGGTGGTGATCACCAGATCTGCGCCGGCGACCGCCTCGTCGAGTTCGGCGCCCGCCCGCCGGCCCGCGCCGTGATGCACCCACACCCGCAGGTCGGGCGCGAACCGCTCCGCCTCGCGCTGCCAGTTGCCGACCACCGACATCGGGCACACCAGCAAGGTCGGGCCCGGCGGCGGCTCGGACGTCGCGTTCTCGCGCTCGTGCACCAGCAGGGCGAGCACCTGGACAGTCTTGCCGAGTCCCATGTCGTCGGCCAGGATCGCCCCGCAACCCATCCGGCTCATGGTCGCCAGCCAGGCCAGGCCGCGTTCCTGGTAGGGGCGTAGCTCGGCCTTCAACCCGACGGGCGCGGCGACCGCTTCCGGCTGCCGAGCGCGGTCGAGCAGGTCCCCTGCCCAGCCCGAGGCGGTGACTTCGGTGATCGGCACCTGGGGCACCCGGGAGACCGCGATCTCGCCGAGCATGTCCGCGAAAGTGATCGGCGAGTCGTCGGCGTGCGCGGCGACGTACTTGGCCGCGGCGGCCAGCGCCTTGTGATCGGCTTGCACCCACTGACCGCGTAACTGGACGAGATCGGATTTGGCGCGCACCAGGCGTTCCATCTCGGCCGTGGTCAGCACCATGCCG
The DNA here is from genome assembly GCF_044452545.1 of Nocardia sp. NPDC051900. Lineage (NCBI taxonomy): Bacteria > Bacillati > Actinomycetota > Actinomycetes > Mycobacteriales > Nocardiaceae > Nocardia > Nocardia sp. NPDC051900. The sequence goes on from NZ_JBITBU010000002.1 coordinate 75,751, forward strand.
CCGAGCGCGAGTTCCCAGCGGTAGGACACCAGGCCGCGCAGACCGACCGTGCTCTCCGCGGCGGGCACCGCGCTCTCCACCCGCAACCGCATGCTCGGTTCGGCGACACTCCAGGCGCGCGGGAGCAGCAGTTGGACCCCCACCGCATGCAGGGCGTGCACGCCGTGCGCGACCAGGTCGAGCACCACTTCGGTGGGCAACAGCAGATCCATGCTGCGCGGATCGCTCGGCAGGTCACGCAGCCTCGGATACGCCCGCTTGGCCGCGCCGAGTTTGTCCACCGCGATCCGGACCAGATTCGGGTCCTCGTGCAGCGGAACGGTTCTGGGCGCCTCACCGGTGAGCCGCAGGCACACCTCCAGCCGCCACAACGCCACCGACTCGTCGGCGAGGCCGAGTTCGCCGTCCGGTTCCAGCAGACGCAGCACCAATTCCGGCTCGTCACCGGTCAGGCTGGCCCGCCAGCCCTCCAGCACTTCGGCGACCTGATAGCTGCCGTTGTCCAGCGGAATGTCGCCGACCAGGGCGGCCACCAGGGGATGCGGCGAGTCCGGCAGGTCGGCCAGTGACCGCGCGATCGGGTCGGTGAGTTCGGTGACCAGGTCCTCGAGCAGCGCTGCCGGACGGCCGGCCACCCGCAGCGCCTCCGGCATGGCGACCGTCAGCTCGGCCAGCCAAGCCCGCTGCCGCTCCCCGCCGACCAGCCGCCAGCGCACCCACCACTGGCCGTCCTCCCTGCGCAGGGCCGGCACGACACGCCCGGCGCACACCCAACGTTCGATGCCGCTTGCGACATGCGCCAGATACCGCAGATCCCCCGCCACCAGGTCGGCGGGCAACCGCTGCCGGAGGGCCTCCGCTGCCGCGACCGGGGCCAGCGCGTGCGCGCGGACCTGCTCGGTCCCGGCGATCCCGCGCTCGACGACCAGGACCTCGGCCCGGTGCCGGAACTTCGACGCGCGCAGCACGCTGCCCAGCGGATCCGGAAGCTCGGCGGACGTCGCGGCGACCGGCGAGTCGTGCCAGAGCAGCAACCCGGCACCCGGCGACCACAGTCCGTGCAGCATCACCCCATCCAAGCAGGCGGGTGCGACACGGCCGCGCACACCGTGCCCGGACCGTTGTGGATTTCTGCGCCCAACCGGCACATACTGGAATATCCGCAGGTCATCGCAGAACAACCGCAGCTTGGTGTCAAGGAAGCGGAGGAAGCAGCATGACGATTCTGCTCCAGGTTCTCGAGCAGAGCTTCACACCGACGACCACGTGGGAACGGCGCAAATTCACCTTCGTGCATGCCGACAAGATCGTCGGCATGCGGCTCGACGGGCAGTGCGGCGTGTGGCTGGACCTGTCGCGCCCCGGTGAATCCCAGCGGCTGGCCCGCACCACCGACCCGCGCGAGGCGATCACGTTCCTGCTCACCACCTTCGCGAAGATCGCCGAATGCGAGGAGCGCGGCGGCTCGTGGGTGATCGGGCACGACGGATCGCATATCGAGTCGATCGCGGCCACCCGGTTCCCGCCCCGGGCGAGCGAGGTCGTCGACGACGATCTCCTGGCCCGGGCCTGGCTGTAAGGCGTCAGTTACCCGTCGCGACCGGCCGTTTCGGATCGTTCGACCACTGCGACCACGACCCGGGATACAAGGCCGCCTCCACGCCCGCGATGGCGAGCGCGGCGACCTGGTGCGCCGCTGTCACACCGGAACCGCAGTACACGGCCACCGGCCCGGATCCGAAATCGGCGAAGCGGTCGCGCAGTTCCGCGACGGCGCGGAAGCGCCCGTCCGCGTCGAGATTGTCGGCGGTCGGAGCGCTCAGCGCGCCGGGGATGTGCCCGGCGCGGGGGTCGACCGGCTCCACGTCGCCGCGGAAGCGCTCGCCCGCCCTGGCGTCCAGCAGCACGCCCTCCCAGCGGGCCGCCGCGTCGGCGTCGATCACGGGCAGATGACCGGGACGCACTTCGACATCGCCCGGCTCGGGGTCGGGTTCCGCGCCGGTCGCGACGGACCCGCCCGCGTCGATCCAGGCGGGCAGCCCGCCGTCGAGGATGCGCACGTCCGCGACACCCGCCCAGCGCAGCAGCCACCAGGCGCGCGCGGCGGCCATGCCGCCGGTGGCGTCGTAGACCACCACGGGGTCGCCCTCGCACAGGCCCCAGCTGCGCGCGCACTTCTCCAGTTGCGCGGGCTCCGGCAGCGGATGCCTGCCGCGCGCGGGTGACGGCGGCGCGGCCAGCTCGGTTTCCAGGTCGACGAACACCGCGCCGGGAACGTGGCCGGCGAGATAGTGCTGCGGCCCGTCCGGATCGCCCAGCGCCCATCGCACATCCAGCAGGCGAAGCCGCTTGTCCGGCAACGCTTCCCGAAGCTCCTCCGGTGAGATCAGTACCGCGCTCAACTCAGCTCCTCGTCCCGAATCGCGTCCTCGCGCACCGACTCCCCACCCTACGCACCCGAATGTGCCGATGTCGCCGAACACTCCCGCCCCGTGCCGCACACCAGCTCGAGTCAGTCCAGTTTCGGGGCACTGGCAGGCGACACGCGTCCGTGACCAGCGGCAATATCCGACCGGTGTCGAACGTATCCACCACCGAGACCACCGCGACGCGGGAACCCGAACGGGCGCGAGCGGGGCTGGCGCCGCCACTGGGCGCGGGCGTGGTGACGGCCCTGGTCGGATTCACCAGCTCGTTCGCCGTGGTGCTGAGCGGATCGACCGCGGTCGGGGCGAGCGCCGCGCAGGCCGCGTCGGGTCTGCTGGCGCTCTGCGTCACCCAGGCGATCGGCATGATGGCGCTGAGTTACCGCTACCGCATGCCGATCACGCTGGCCTGGTCCACACCTGGCGCGGCGCTGCTGGCCGGGACGGGCGCGGTGGCGGGCGGCTGGCCCGCCGCGATCGGAGCGTTCGTGGTGACGGGGGCGCTGATCGTCGTCACCGGACTCTGGCAACGGCTGGGCGCGCTGGTCGCGGCGATCCCGGTGGAGATAGCGCAGGCCATGCTGGCGGGGGTGTTGCTGCCGTTGTGCCTGGCGCCGGTGCGTGCGGTGCAGACGAGTCCGGCGGTGGTGGCGCCGGTGATCCTGGTCTGGCTCGTGCTGCAACGATATGCCCAGCGTTGGGCGGTAATCGCGGCCTTTGTCACCGCGGCGGTAGCCGCCGGCGTGAGCATCGTCGTGCAGCACCGTCATCTCGACGTCGGCGCGATGGCTCCGCGACTGGAACTGACGCTGCCGCACTGGAGCTGGCAGGCGCTGATCGGCGTCGCGATCCCGCTCTACATCGTCACCATGGCCTCGCAGAACATCCCTGGCACCGCGGTGCTGGCCTCGTTCGACTACCGGGTGCCATGGCGCGCGGCGATGACGGTCACCGGTCTCGGCACCATAGTCGGAGCGCCCGCGGGCGGGCACACGATCAATCTCGCCGCCATCAGCGCCGCGCTCGCGGCGGCCCCCACGGCGCATCCGGACCCGAAGCGGCGCTGGATCGCGGCATTCACCGCGGGCGCGATGTACCTGCTGCTCGCGCTGGGCTCGGCCGCCGTGGTCACGCTGATCGCGACCGCCCCGGCCGGAACCCTGGAAACAGTGGCCGGCCTGGCCCTGCTGGCGACCCTGGGCGCGGCCCTCGGCGCGGCGCTGCGCTCCGAACACCGCGAAGCCGCCGTGGTGACCTTTCTGATCGCCGCCTCCGGGGTCGGCTTCGCGGGGATCGGCGCCGCCTTCTGGGCGCTACTCGCCGGGCTCGTGGTGCGCAAAGTGCTGCGTCAGCCGCGATGAGCGCAGCCGGACGACGCCCACCACCGGCCCCCAGACCGAGCAAAGGCGAGGTAGGCGCGCGATGAGCGCAGCGGACGGACTCTGATCACAGCGCTCACCCGGGCGAGCAACGGTGCGGCAGCCGCCCGATAGACGCAGCCGAACGACGTCCGTCCCCTGCCCACGCTGCGGCGAGCAATGCCGAGCCAGCTGCTCGATGGCAGCCGGACGCAGTCCGTCCACGACCCGCACCGGACCGAGCGAAGGCGAGGCAGCTGCACAATAGGCGCAGCCGGACGCAGTCCGTCCGCAGCCCGCACCGGGCCGAGCGAAGGCGAGGCAGCTGCTCAGGCCTGGAGCGCGGCCTGGAAGCGCCGCATGCCGTCGATCCAGCGGTCGTAGTCGGAGCCCTTGTGGCGGTACATCTTCAGCACCTCGGGGTGCGGCAGGATCAGGAAGTGCTCGTCGGCCACCCCGGCGAGCACGATGTCGGCGACCTCCTCCGGGGACAGCACCTCGCCCGCGCTGGTGACGGCCTTCACCGCGAGTTGCGCCTCGGCGGCGTGCTCCGGCGGAACAAGGCCGCCGCGCAGCAGCCGCGTATCCACACCCATCGGGCACACGCAACTCACCCGCACTCCGCGGTCGCCGTAGGTGACCGACAGCCATTCCGCGAAACCGACGGCCGCGTGCTTGGACACCGCGTAGGGGGCCGAGCCGAGCTGGGTGAGCAACCCTGCCGCCGACGCCGTGCCGACGAAATAACCACCACCACGGGACAGCCACCCGGGGACGAGCAGCCGCGCGGCGCGGACGTGGGCCATCACGTTGACCTCGAGCGCCGCCGCCCATTGCTCGTCGGTGCTGTCCAGACCCGCGCCGCCGCCGATGCCCGCGTTCGCGAAGTACAGGTCGACCCGCCCGAACTGCGCCTCGGCGCGCTCGATCAACGCGCGGATCACCGCCTCGTCGGCCACGTCTCCGCCGACGGCGACGGCATCCGCCCCGAGAGACTCCGCGACCCGCGCCGCGCTCACACCGTCGAGGTCGGCGAGCACCACGCGCGCACCGGCGGCGACGAGCCGGGCGGCCAATGCCGCCCCGATCCCCGCGCCCGCCCCCGTGACAATGGCAACTTTGCCCGAAATCTCCATCCCCGCACCCTAACGGGACATCACCGGTCTTCCGCCGGGAAGCCCGCGACCACCTCGTAGAGCTGCGGATGCGCGGTGGCGAACCCGGGCGCGGCGGCGAGCCGCCGCTGAAACGCCGGATTCTCCGTCGCGCTGCGCCACGCGGCGGCGCTGTCCCAGTGCGCCACGTTCACCGCCGTGTACCGCGCGGCGGGGTCGAGCGCACGGTGCAGGCGATTGTCGCGGAAGCCGGGGGCCGCGCTCATCAGCTCGGCCCTGGTGCGCCAGTGGGCCAGGAATTCCTCGAAGTGTTCGGCGGGCAGTTCGAAGACGTTGACGAAGGTGATGCCGGGTCCGTCCGAGTACACAGCGGAGCGATATTCGGCGGCGACCCGGTACTCGCTGCCGACGACCTCGGCCTTGGCGCCGGCGGCTCGGGCCGACGCGCGGAACGCGGAGTCGCGCAGCGCCGCGTCCCTGGCGGCGACGCTGTCCCACTCCGCAACCATGACCAACGGCAGCGGCGCGTCGGCGGAGGTCGCGCGGTGCATATGGGCGGAACGGAAGCCCGGTGCCCGGCTGACCTTCCCGGCGCGCTCGCGCCACTGCGCGATGTACTCGTTCGCCCCGTCGAGCGGCAGCCGGATGGTATCGATCACGGTCATTCCGTCATGCGTCATGCCGCCATCCTGAAACCTCGATCGCACTCGAGGTCAAGGATATTCAGCCCGATTTCGCCAAGCGGTCGAGCAATGGGGCGGTACGCGGACCGACCAGCTCGCGCATCACCAGCGCCATGTTCGTCCGCTCGACGCCGGGGATCTTGAGGATCTGCCCGGCGATGCGATACAGGTCGTCGGCGTCCTGCGCGACCACCCGCACGGTGAGATCGGTGAGTCCGGTCATGCCGCAGACCTCGGTCACCTCGGGCACCTCGGCCAGTTCGTCCACCACCGAATCCAGCCGGTGCTGGTCCACGACGACCGCGACGAACGCCGCGAGCGGATAGCCGAGCGCGCGCGGCTCGACGCGCCGCTCGAAGCTGCCCAGCACGCCACCGGCCTCCCAGCGGGACAAGCGAGCCTGCACGGTGTTGCGGGACAGGCCGAGCCGAGTAGCCAGCTCGACACCTGTCGCCCGGGGATTGGCGACCAGTTCCAATAACAGCCTGGCGTCGGTGGCGTCCAGGCTCACGCCGGCGGTTTCTCTGGTCATACCACGCAGTATGACACCACGGCGCGGGTCGCAATTGAGCATTCTGCCCATCCCGCGGCCGACCACTTGCGCAGTTCGCATTGGGGTGGATGCTGTGAGATAGGACACAATCCGACCTGTCGAACACCTGGCGAGGAGGCGATCGCTCATGCCGGGCAAATCCGAGTATCCGGTGCAACTGGTACAGCCGGACGGCCGTCGCGTCCTCGATCGCGAGCACGCCGCGCTGGTCGCCGACATCGGGCCGGACGACCTGCGGGCGCTGTACGAGGACATGGTGGTGGCCCGTCGGATCGACATCGAGGCCACCGCGCTGCAACGGCAAGGTCAGCTCGGCCTGTGGGCCCCCATGCTCGGGCAGGAGGCCGCCCAGGTCGGCTCCGCGCACGCGCTGCATCCCGACGACTACGTGTTCTGCAGCTACCGCGAAACGGCGGTCGCCTACTGCCGTGGCGTGCCGCCCACCGATCTCACCCGGCTGTGGCGCGGCGCCGCCCATCATTGCTGGGATCCGCACGCGGTGAACATGACCAACCCCAACATCGTCGTCGGCTCCCAGGGGCTGCACGCCACCGGCTACGCGTTCGCGGCGCACATGGACGGCGCGGAGACAGCCACCATCGCCTACTTCGGCGACGGCGCCAGCAGCCAGGGCGATCTGGCCGAAGCGCTCGGGTTCGCCGCGACCTGGAGCGCGCCCGTGGTGTTCTTCTGCCAGAACAACCAGTGGGCGATCAGCGCACCGGTGCGGGTGCAGAGCGCGACGCCGATCGCTCGCCGCGCGTACGGCTACGGCATGCCGGGCAGGCAGGTCGACGGCAACGACGTGCTCGCCGTCCTCGCCGTGACCAGGCAGGCGATCGCCAGGGCGCGCACCGGCGGCGGCCCGTCGTTCATCGAGGCGCTCACCTACCGGATGGGTCCGCACACCACGGCGGACGATCCCACCCGCTACCGTTCGGCCGCCGAGACCGAGCAATGGGCGCGGCGCGATCCGATCGACCGGATCCGCAGGTTGCTCGAGCGCGAGGGCCACTGGGACGACGCGTTCGGCACGCGGGTTGCCCAGCAGTCGGACGACATGGCGGCAGTGGTGCGCCGCGCGACCATCGACATGCCCGATCCCGCGCCGAGCGAACTGTTCGAGCACGTCTACACCACCCCGCATCCGCTGATCACCGAACAGCGGAGGGCGTACGCGGAGTACCTGGCCGGCGATCCCGGCGGGCCCTCCGCACGAGGAGAAGGAGTCCCGCGATGATCACCACCTTCGCCGCCGCGCTCAACACCGGCCTGCGCCGCGCGCTGGAGGACGATCCGAAGGTCTTGCTGATGGGCGAGGACATCGGGCGCCTCGGCGGAGTGTTCCGGGTGACCGACACGTTGCAGAAGGACTTCGGCGACAATCGCGTCATCGATACGCCGCTGGCCGAATCCGGGATCATCGGAACGGCTTTCGGCATGGCGCTGCGCGGCTACCGGCCGGTGTGCGAGATCCAGTTCGACGGATTCGTCTATCCCGCGTTCGACCAGATCGTCTCGCACGTGGCCAAGATCAACTACCGTACCCAGGGAAAGGTCAACGCGCCGTTGACCATTCGCATCCCGTTCGGCGGCGGCATCGGTTCGGTCGAGCACCACTCCGAATCACCCGAGGCGTATTTCGCGCACACCGCCGGGCTGCGCGTCGTGACACCGAGCAACCCGGCCGACGCGTACTCGATGATTCGCGCGGCGATCGCGCTGAACGATCCGGTGATCTTCTTCGAACCCAAACGCAGGTACTGGGACAAGGCCGACGTCGATTTCGCCGCGCTCGACCGCGACAGCGGCCTGCCGCTGGATCGCGCGCGCGTGTGCACGACAGGCGCGGACGCGACCGTCGTCGCCTACGGCGGGACCGTGGCGACCGCGCTGACGGCCGCGAAGATCGCCGCGCGGGAGGGACACGCACTCGAGGTGATCGACCTGCGCAGCCTCTCGCCGATCGACTTCGACACCGTCGAGGAGTCGGTCGCGAAGACCGGGCGGCTGATCGTCACGCACGAGGCGCCGGTATTCGCCGGGCTCGGCGCGGAGATCGCCGCCCGCGTCACCGAGCGCTGCTTCTATCACCTGGAAGCGCCCGTGTTGCGCGTCGGCGGATTCGACATCCCCTACCCCCCGGCTAAGCTCGAAAAGCACCATCTGCCCGACCCCGACCGCATTCTCGACGCGGTCGACCGTTCCCTCGCCGCGTGAGGCGGGCTCGCCGTAGTGAGAGGTGCCGCGTGGAAAACTCGGTCGGCCCTGATCTTCCGGCGTCCGTGCTGGAATTCCGGCTGCCGGACCTCGGCGAAGGGCTGACCGACGCCGAACTGGTGTCGTGGACGGTGGCCGTGGGCGACACGGTCGAGCTGAACCAGGCCATCGCCGACGTGGAGACGGCCAAGGCGGTCGTCTCGTTGCCGTCGCCGTTCGCGGGCCGCGTGGTCGAATTGCTGGCGCGGCCGGGCGACACCGTCGCGGTCGGGTCTCCGCTCATTCGCATACAGGCGGCCGGAGCGGAAGAGACGCCGAGCGACACGGGGCGCACGTCGGTCTTGGTCGGCTACGGCCCTGAGGCGGAGGCGACGTCTCGGCGGCGTCCTCCCGCACAGCCCGGCGTTTCGCGGTCCGACCGCGCGGACGGCCAGGCGGAGGCGCAGGGCGTTTCGCGGTCCGACCACGCGGACAGCCTGGCGGAGGAGGTTCACGAGCAGCCACCGGGCACCGTACTCGGCGCGCCGCGGGCGGCGGCGACACCCGCCGCGCGGAAACTGGCTCGCGAACTCGGCCTGGACCTGTGGTTCATCGCGGGTTCCGGCCCAGGCGGCGCGGTCACCGTCGAGGACGTGCGCGGCGCGGTGCCCGTCTCGCAGCCGGGTCCGGCCACCGCGCCCGCCGTCGCGGACGCCGGAGCGCGCCCGTCCGCCCGCGAGGAGCGCACCCCGATCAGCGGCATCCGCAAACGCACGGCGGCGGCGATGCTGACCAGTGCGCGCGCCATCCCACAGGCCAGCACGTTCGTCACCGCGGACTGCACCGCCTCGATGGAAGTACTCGATCATCTACGCAGTACGAAATCCTTCGCGGGCCTGGCCTTGACGCCGCTGCCGCTGGTCGCCGAGGCGGCGCTCGCCGCGCTCGCCGACTTCCCCGGCATGAACGCCTGCTGGGACGAAGCCGCTCAGGAAATCGTCACCAAGCACTACGTCAACCTGGGTATCGCGGTGGCCACCGAGCGCGGGCTGCTGGTACCGAACATCAAAGAGGCGCAGACCCTGAGCCTGCGCGACCTGACCCGCGAGATCGGCTGGCTGGCCGACACCGCGCGCGCGGGCAGCGCGACGCCCGCCGAGCTGCGCGGCGGCACGTTCACCATCACCAACGTCGGCGTCTTCGGCGTGGACGCCGGAGTTCCGCTGGTCAATCCAGGCGAGGCCGCCATCCTGTGTCTCGGCTCGATTCGCAAGCGGCCGTGGGTGGTGCGCGACGAGATCGCGATCCGGTGGGTGACCACCCTGGGCGTCAGCTTCGACCATCGCATGGTCGACGGCGAACTCGCCGCCCGCTTCCTGGCCACTGTCGCGGGATTCCTGGAGGACCCGCTGACCTTGCTCAGCCGCGTGTGACGCGCCCGTCGGTCAGTCCGTGACGAGTTCCGCCGCGGCGGTGCGGATGACCTCCGGGATCTCCACCGGCTTGCGGGTCTCGGCGTCCACGTAGACGTGCACGAAGACACCGGTGGCGGCCAGTTCCAGCGCACCGTCGGCCTCGCGGAAGATGGCCAGGTCGTAGGTGATGCTGGAGCGGCCGAGCCGGGAGATGCGCAGGCCGACCCGCAACTGATCCGGGAAGCTGATCGAGCCGAGGTACTGGCAGGAGGTCTGCGCGACCACGCCGAGCGCGGGCAGGTCACGGATGTCGGTTCCGGTGGCGTGCATCAACCACGCGTTGACCGCGGTGTCGAAGTACGAGTAGTAGGTCACGTTGTTCACGTGCCCGTAGTGGTCGTTGTCGGCCCACCGGGTCGGCACCGGCCAGAGCACCGGATACTGCTGCGTCACCCGGCCGACGATAGCTCAGTGGGCGTCACGCCCAGCCGGTGGTCGCGCGGGGAGATCCCGAAGTGCCGTTTGAACGCGGTGCTCAGCGCGAAGGCGCTGCCGTATCCGACCTGACGGGCGATGGCCTCGATGGTGGCATCGGATTCCTGCAACAGGTCCGCGGCCAGCGCCAGCCGCCATTCGGTGAGGAACGCCATCGGCGGCTCACCCACCAGATCGGTGAACCGGCGCGCCAGCGCCGCCCGCGACATCCCCACCGCCTCGGCCAGGCCCGCGACCGTCCACCCGTGCGCCGGATTGTGCTGCAACAGGCGCAGAGCCTTGCCGACCAGCGGGTCGCCGTAGGCGTGGTACCAGCCGGGCGCGTCGGCGCGGGAGAACCAGGCGCGCAACGCGGCGATCAGCACCAGATCCAGCAGGCGGTCCAGCACCGCGCTCTGCGCGGGCTCGTCCTTGATCACCTCGTCGACCAGTAGGTCGAGCACCCGACTGTCGAACTCGCCGCGCCGCAACACCAGCACCGGCGGGAGCGCGCGCAGCAGGCGACGGCTGGCCGCGCCCGCGGACTCGTAGGTTCCGGTGACCATCAAGGTCGCGCCGTCCGGGTCGGTTCCCCACTGCCGGACGCCGAGGCTCAGTGTCTCGCAGAGGACCTCACCCCGCGGCGTCTTCGTCACCTGACCGGGATGGATGATGATCTGCGGTTCGGTCGCCGGGTCGTCGGCCACCGTGTACGGCGCGGGCCCGCGGAGGATCGCGACGTCCCCCGCGCCGAGCTGCCGCGGTGCGCCCTCGTCGGTGACGATCCACGCGCCGCCGCGAATCATCGACAGCACGGTGAGCGGAGCCTCGTCCTGGATACGCAGCGACCACGGCGGATCCAGCAGCGAACACATCAGGAACGCGCCGCGAGCGCGAGGGCCTTCGAGCAGACTGGCGAGCGCATCCACCCGCCCACAGTAGACGATCACGCATGGTCACAAGCCACTGCGCCAGGTTCCGTCTCGACTGCGCCGGATATACCGGGCTACCCGCCGCCATGACGTGTCTGTTCGGCACCGGCGCTCGACGTTCGCAACGCCGAGCCCGCCGAGGAGTGCGGCGGCGCTCGGCCGGAGCCCGAAGGATTTCGCCGACTACGTCATGGCGACGGCTGGCAGCGGAATCCGGAATGTCCCGGCATCGTGACGCGTTTCACATGGAGAAAAGGACTCGCTCGCGGACGTGACGCGCAGTGTCGAGCGTCCCGCACGGCCGCACGACCAGGTCAACGGCGCCCTGGGCCGGTTCCGCGAGCGAGTCCGGTCGGGGTGGGGATTTTCTCGGTACCGTCGAAATGGTGTTGAGCCCGACGGTCGATCGTCAGTTCCGTGTGGCGCGCGCCGCGGTATTCACGGTTTTCGCGTTGAACGGCTTCCTGCTCGCCATGTGGGTGGTGCACATTCCGGTCGTCACCGACCGCACCGGGGTCGCCAAATCGACGCTGGGCATGTTCATCCTGCTGATGTCGGGCGCGGGCATCGTCGGGATGCGACTGGCGGGTCCGCTCGCCGATCGGTTCGGCAGCAGGACATTGGTCGGCGCCGCGGCGTGCTTCGGATCGCTCGCGGTGGTCGGCCCCGGCTTCGCCACCGGGCCGTTCACCTTGGCGCTCGCGCTGGCCTGCTTCGGTTTCGGCAACGGAGCGCTGGACGTGTCGATGAACACCCAAGCGGTGCATGTGGAACGGGCCTACCGGCGTCCGATCATGGCCGCCTTCCACGCGTTGTTCTCCGGCGGTGGACTGCTCGGGTCCCTGCTCGGAGCCGCCGCGCTCCGGGCGGGCTGGGATGTGCGGGTGACCCTGGTCGTCGCCGCGGTGGGCTGCGTCGCTCTGGTCCTGACGCTGGTGCCGCGTTTGCTGCGGGAGACGGCATCGGAAACGGCGGAGTCCCCCGGCGTCGTGGCGTCCGTCCACGCGACCGAACTCGACGCCGCACCACTGGAACACGACGCGAAGGTGTCGCTGGGCATGGGCGATTCCTCCGGGCACGACGTCATGCCGACAGGGTCCGATGCGGCGTCCACCGCACAGTCGCCGGACCGGCTCGACCGAGACCGATCATCGCGCGCTCCCGCCACGACCTCCCTCGATGCTCGCGCTCGCGGCCGAAAGGTGCTCGCGCTGGCCGTGCTCGCCTTTTCCCTGCTCTTGGCCGAAGGCGTGGCCGCCGACTGGAGCGCACTGCAGCTGCGCGACCATCTGGACGCCGACGCTGCTACCGCGGCACTGGCCTTCGGCGCCTTCTCCACCACGATGACGGTCGGGCGGTTCGCCACCGACCGGGTCAGCCACGTCTTCGGCGGGGTCGCGGTGGTGCGCTACGGCTCGCTCCTCGCGGCCATCGGCCTGGCCGTGATCGTCGTCTCGCCGCGGATTCCGCTGACGCTGCTCGGCTGGGCCTTGACCGGCCTCGGACTCGCCGGGGGCATCCCGCAGATCTTCAGCGCGGCGGGGAATCTGGGCTCCCGCACGGCCGCGACCGACATGTCACGGGTGTTCAGCGTCGGCTACCTCGGCTTGCTCGCCGGGCCCACGGTCATCGGCTGGCTCACCGCCGTGATGTCGCTGACCACGGCGATGGTCGTGCCGATCCTCGCCGTACTGCTGTGCTGCGCGTACGCGAGCGTCGTCACCACGCCACGCTGACCGGATCACGAATTCCAAGCCAACTCGACCATCGGCACCTGGTCGACGGCCGTGCTCGTGGCTTCTTACCGCTACTTGGGCGGCACCAGGCACATGGTGATCGGCTCGGGCTTGGGGTAGACGATGGTGTCGTTCTCGGTCGCCTTCGCTCCGCACGCGGACTTGTCCGCGGTGCCGCGCACGATCCGGCCGATCTTGAAGTCCGCCGTCGACCCGCAGGCCACCTTGGTGCTGGCGCCGAGGAAACCGCCGTCGATGCAGTCGCCCTCCTTGACGTTCAGTCGCAGGCACAGCGTGTACTCGTTGCCGCCGGTCTGGTAGTAGCTGGCGTAATCCTTGGTGGCGCAGTCCGCGTTCGCCCCGTCGAGCCGTTGCGCCACCACGTAATTGGCTTCGGCGTCGGAGCATTCCTTGGTTTCGAACTCGGCCTTGACGGTGGTGCCCGACAGCTTCGCGCACTGACCGATCTCGATCTTCTCGCCGTCCGAGCGGAACACGGTGCGAGCGCCCACGACCAGCAACCCGATCACCACGACGACGCCGAGTATGCCGAGGATCTTGCCGATACCGCTCCCGCCTCGATTCTGTCGGGGCGGGGGTCCGGGCGGCGGGAACCCGCCGCCGGGGTAACCCGGCTGCTGCGGGAAACCACCCTGCGGCGGGTAGCCCGGCTGCGGCTGACCGGGATAGCCGGGCTGGGGATAACCCTGCGGCTGACCGGGATTTCCCGGCTGGCCCGGAAAGCCTTGCGGCGCACCGGCAGGCGGCTGCTGCGGATAGCCGGGCTGGCCTGGATACGGTTGATTCGGTGGTGTGGTCATGGATCCCCTCCCCGGGTCTCGCTAGATTCCGTGCGCACAGAAGCGACGGGCGAACCCATGGAATCTAGCCGATCGGTGCGCGTACCGCCGTGTGGGATACCGCCCGGTTCGCCGCACCGACTCGCCAACCGGCGCAATGGCTTCGGTTCGAGCCGCCCGACCAGCGCACCGACCGCAGCGACCAGCTGGGGCCCACGACCAGCGCGGCCCCGCTGTCGTTGTCGCGTACGGTGCGCGCCACGCGGCCGCGGGCGGGACGCAACGGTGCGTCCGGTCGCACCCGTTCCAGCTGCGCGGTGCGCGCGCATGGATGATCACCGCGCAGGAACGGACCGAGCGCGAGGGCATCGATCGCGTCGCGGATGGAGTAGGTGGAATCGACTACGACGGCCCACGGCAGCCGCTCGGCCGGATCGGCCGAGGGCTCCCCGGGACCGATCAACCGAAGAGACTCATGACGTGCGGACACTTCGAGAATGATCCGGGGCGGCGGGGCACGGTGTCCATCGAATTACGACAGTGCCCCCTCCGCACCACGGCGAAGGGGGCACTGCGCGGAAATGCTCGGCTTACAAGGCCTTGAGTTCTTCGGTGACTGCCCCGACGGATTTCTTGGCGTCGCCGAACAGCATGGAGGTGTGGTCGGCGTAGAACAGCGGGTTGTCGATTCCGGCGAAGCCGGAGTTCATCGAGCGCTTGAGCACGATCACCGACTTGGCCTGGTCGACGTTGAGCACGGGCATGCCGTAGATCGGGCTCGAGGAGTCCTCACGGGCAGCCGGGTTGGTGACGTCGTTGGCGCCGATCACCAGGGCGACGTCGGTGCGATTGAATTCGCCGTTGATGTCGTCCATTTCCTTGAGCGCGTCATAGGACACCTCGGCCTCGGCCAACAGCACGTTCATGTGGCCGGGCATGCGACCGGCGACCGGGTGGATGGCGTACTTGACCTCCACACCCTTGGCCTCCAGCAGCGAAGCCATCTCCTTGACCGCGTGCTGCGCCTGCGCGACCGCCATACCGTAGCCGGGGACCACGATCACCTGGTTGGCGTACGCCATCTGGATCGCGGCGTCCGCGGCGGAGGTGGCCTTGGCCTGCTTCTGCTCACCATCACCGGCGCCCGGCGCGGTCCCGCCGCCACCGAAGCCGCCCGCGACGATCGCCGGAATGGACCGGTTCATCGCCTTGGCCATCAGGTTGGTCAGGATGGTGCCCGACGCGCCGACGATCATGCCCGCCACGATCATCGCGGTGTTGTTCAACGCCAAACCCGCCGCGGCGGCCGACAGACCGGTCAACGCGTTCAACAGCGAGATCACCACCGGCATGTCCGCGCCACCGATCGGCAGCACGACCATCAACCCCAGCACACCCGCGAGCACCAGCACCGCGATCATCCACAGCTGCGACACCCCCTCACCCGTGGCGCCGACACCGATCACCACCGCCGCGGCCACCGCACCCAGCAGCAGCAACAAGTTCAACGGCTGCTGCAACCTCCCGATCCCGATCGGGCGGCCGGGCAGGATCTCCTGCAACTTGCCGAACGCGATCAACGAACCCCAGAACGACACCGAACCGATGATCGCCGCGAACAGCGACCCGATCACGATGTGCACCGTCGGCTCCTCGTCGAAATGCGAGAAACCCTGGGAGTTGATGAATTCCGACCACGCGATGAGCGCGACCGTGCCACCACCGACACCGTTGAACGCGGCCACCAGCTGCGGCATCGCGGTCATCTTCGTGTACTTCGCCGGCGGCACACCCAGCACGACGCCGACCACCAGACCGGCGACGATCAGAATCCAGTTGCTGGTGTGGCGGATCGAGATCAACGTCGCGATCACCGCGATCACCATGCCCACCGCGGCGATCAAGTTGCCGCGCACCGCGGTCTTCGGGCCGGTCAAACCCATCAGACCGTAGATGAACAGCGAGAACGCCACGATGTAGAGACCGTTGACCAGATAGGTCACGTTGTCGAAGGTATGCATCATTCACCGGCCTTCTGAGCAGCGGGCTTCTTGCTCTTGAACATGCCCAGCATGCGGTCGGTGACCACGAAACCACCGATGACGTTCAGGGTTCCGAACACCACCGCGACGAACAGGATGATCTGAGTCAGAATCGAGGGATCCTGCACGTTGCCCAAGGTGACCAGCGCACCGAGCACCACGATGCCGTGAATAGCGTTGGTGCCCGACATCAACGGCGTGTGCAACGTGTTCGGGACCTTGGAGATCACGGCGAAACCCACGAACCCCGACAACACCAGGATCGCGATATTCGCCAGAAGTTCGGTATACATCAGTTCTCCACCTTCGCCTCGGTCGGCTCCGACACAGCCGCTGCCTCGGCGGACTCCGCTGCCCCCGTCGCCTCGGCAGGCGCCTCGGGGGCGTCCGGCTCACGGGTGACGCAGGAATCCGCCAGCACCTGGTCGCTGAAGTCGGGCGCGAGCTTGCCGTCCACCAGCATCAACTCCAGCAACGCCGCGATGTTCTTCGAATACAACTCCGAAGCGTGCTCGGGCATGGTCGCGGGCAGATTCAACGGCGAGGCGATGGTCACCTCGTGCTTCACCACGACCTCACCCGGCTCGGTCAGCTCGCAGTTGCCGCCGGTCTCTCCCGCCAGGTCCACGATCACACTGCCGGGCTTCATACCCTCCACCGCGGCCGCGGTCACCAACCGGGGCGCGGGACGGCCCGGCACCAACGCGGTCGTGATCACCACGTCGAAGCCCTTGATCGCGTCCTCGAGCGCCTGCTGCTGCTTCGCCTTCTCCTCGTCGGTGAGCTCACGGGCGTACCCGCCCTCACCGGCGGCATCGATGCCCAGATCCAGCCACTGCGCACCCACCGACCGCACCTGATCGGCCACCTCGGGGCGCACGTCGTAACCGGTGGTCCGTCCACCAAGACGCTTCGCGGTGGCCAGCGCTTGCAGACCGGCCACACCCACACCGAGCACCAGCACCGTCGCCGGCTTCACCGTGCCCGCCGCCGTGGTCAACATGGGGAAGAACCGCGTCGACTCCGACGCAGCCAGCAACACCGCCTTGTAACCCGCCACATTCGCCTGCGAGGACAACGCGTCCATCACCTGCGCACGCGAGATCCGCGGAATCGCCTCCACCGCGAACGCCTGCACCCCCGCCGACTTCAGCGCACCGATCTGATTCTCGGCATTGCGCGGCGCGAGGAAACCGATCAGCGTCTGCCCCGACGACAGCTTGCCCACCTCGGCGTCACTGGGCGGGGCGACCTTCACCACCACATCCGCCGACCACGGATCGCCGATCGACGCACCCGCCTGGACATAGGCTTCGTCGGGAATCAGCGCGCCTTTCCCGGCCCCGGGCTCGACGACAACTTCCACACCCTGTTTCACCAGGCTCGGAATGATTTTCGGCACCAAAGCGACACGTCGCTCGCCCGCGTTGGATTCGCGAACGACACCGACACGCGCGCCGCGCGGCGACAGATCGCCTACGCTCTGCGTTGTCTCCACTTGTCAGACTTCCTTCTCTTACTGAGCTTCAGGCAACGGGCAGACGACCGGACGATGTTACCGATGAGTAAGTTCGCCCAAATCTTCGCAACTGTACCTGGCCCGCCGTGAGCCTAGCTGAGATGCCCATCACACACGCCGGACGGATCGCGCTAGGACGCCGGAGTTCCTCGGTCGCCACCGAGGGAGCCGCCGACCGCCGAGCGGCGTCCACCGTTTTTCCTTTTCGCTGTGTGATCGTGGTCTCCGCAGGTGAACACGGCAAGACCGTACGGAGAAGTTCGTTACCAACCTCGAGGTTGGGCACCTGGTGGGACGCCCGGCCCACAGCGGCATAGTGACGTGCGTCATGCCGATCGGCGATCCGGGGTGTTCCGCTCGGCTCGTACGCCGTATGGTCCAGCGTGTGAACGACTGCGTCTTCTGCCGCATCGTGGCAGGCGAGGCACCGGCGGCGAAAGTGTACGAGGACGACACGCTGTGCGCGTTTCTCGATGTCCGACCGGTCGCCCGCGGGCACACGCTGGTCATACCGAAGCGGCACGCCGCCGAGTTGGAGGACCTCGACGCCGAACTCGGTGCGCAGATCTTCCGGACCGGTCATCGGCTCGCCCTGGCCATCCGGCGCAGCCGCCTCGCCGCCGACGGCGCCAATCTGGTGCTCAACGATGGAACGGCGGCGTTCCAGACCGTCCCGCACGTCCACCTGCACGTGATCCCGCGCAGACACGGCGACACGCTGCGATTCGCGAAGGGCTTTCTCCTGCGCCGCCCGCACGATCCGATATCCACCGCCGCGGCAATCCGGGAAGGCATCGCGGCATTGGACAACGAGGGCACAAGCCCGGAAAAGGAAACCGAGGGATGACCGAGACGTTCGATCGGGCCACGCTGATCGACCTGCTGTCACGGCAGTGGGAGGCGATCGACGCGCTGATCGCTCCGCTGGACGAGGATCGCTGGCGCACCCCGTCGTCGCTGCCGGGCTGGACCGTATTCGACGTCGTCGCCCACATCATCGGCACCGAATCCTTCCTGCTGGGTGACCGGCCGCCCGCGCACGATCCGACCAAGGCCAAGACCGACGTGCGCACGCTGCCCTACGTGCGCAACGAGACCGCGGTGCTCAACGAGATCTGGGTCGACCGGCTGCGCCCGCTGTCCGGCGCCCGCCTGCTCGCGTTCTATCGCGACGTCGTCGACCGCAGGCGCGCGGCGCTCGCGGCCATGGGCGACGCCGAATGGGAGAAGGAGACGGTCACGCCGATCGGGCAGGTGACCTACGGCAGGTTCATGCGAGTGCGGTTGTTCGACTGCTGGATGCACGAACTCGACATCGCCGACGCGCTCGGGGTCCGGGTCGAGGAAGGCGGTCCCCGCGGCGAGTTGGCGTTCGACGAGTTCGCGGCCGGCATTCCGCGTGTGGTGGCGAAGAAGGGCGAAGCGCCGGAGGGCGCGCGGATCGCCTTCGCGCTGACCGGTCCGCTGGCCAGAACCCTGCGCATTCAGGTGGCGGGCCGGGCGAACTACGTGGACGCGTTCGACGGACCCGCCACCGTCGAGGTCGGCTTGGACTCTCGGCTTTTCGTGCGTCTCGGCGGCGGTCGGACCAGCGCCGAGGAGCACTCGAGCGAGATCACCGTCGAGGGCGACGACGAGCTCGGGCAGCGCCTCGTCCGCCACCTGGCCTTCACCATCTGAGCCGCCGGTGCGACTGTTCCTGTCCAGCTACCGGTTCGGCGCGCACTACGACCGGCTCGTCACGCTCGCGGGGCCGCCCGGCCGGGTCGCGCTGATCCCCAATGCCTGCGACGCCTGGCCGCAGGCGTGGGCGGGTGCGGTGACCAGCGACCTGGCGCCGCTGCGCAAACTCGGCTACCAGCCCGAGGTGCTCGACCTGCGCGAGTACGTCGGCCGGGAAGCCGAGCTGGAACGGAAGCTGGCGGAGTTCCCGCTCGTGTGGGTGCGCGGCGGAAACACGTTCGTGTTGCGCGCGCAGTTCGCCCGCAGCGGCGCGGATCGCGTTCTGCCCCGGCTACTCGCCGCCGACGCGCTCGTCTACGCCGGTTACAGCGCCGGGGCCTGCGTGCTGACCCCGGACCTGCACGGCCTGGATGCGGTGGACGATCCGGCCGAGGTCGCTCCCGCCTGCGGCGTCGAACCGCAGTGGGACGGACTGGGTCTGGTGAACCGCAGGATCGTGCCGCACATCGATTCGGCCACCGACCCCGAAGGCGACTGCACTCGCCTCGCGGCTCGCTACCGCGCCGAAGGCGTCGCGCACTGGGCGCTGACCGACGACGACGTGATCGTCGTCGACGGGGCGCGCACCGAAGTGCTGATCAGTCCGGTGGCGTCGTGAACTCCCGCCTCTGTTCGGGATCGCCATCCACCACGACGATGGACATCCTCTCCCTGCGGGCTGCCGAGTGTCGAGGTCGAGTGCCACGATCGCGGCGCTGAGATCGCCCGTCACGTCAGGGGCAACGCCGATTCCGTTATCGAGACGGCTCGGCGCTCGTCGTCGCACGGACCCCCTGGCGACCGGTAGCGGTGGCGACCCATGGATTGACCCACAGCCGTTGTCCGACAGCCGAGCGGCGATCGATCTCGCCGATCGATGTCCGTCGATTCAGGGCGAGCCGTCCGGACCGGCGGCCACTCAGCCGGGTCGCGGCCTCCTCATGGCGCGATACAGGTGTCCGCAGCACCTCTCCACCGCCGACACCTCACATCGCGTCGGGAGTCAGCTCCGGTTCCGGCTCGACCACGCGGCGGAAGACCACCCAGCGCATGGCGCTGTACATGTAGACGGCCTCGCACGCGCCCGCCAGCAACCGGGACACGTGGTACTCCACGCCGAGCGCGGTGAGCCCGCTGCCGATGCCCAGGATGAACGCGAGGTAGTTGACCACCACCACCACGATGTACACCGCGGCCTGCCTGCCGACCGGCGCGTGGGAATGGAAGTTGAACGTGCGGTTGAGCACGAAGCTGAGCCCGAACGCGCACACGTATGCCACCGTCACCGACGACCACACCGGCAGTTCGAACCAGCCGTGCAGGACGGTGAGCAGCGCCAAGTCGGCGGCGAAGGTGCCGCTGTTGATCAGCGCGAAGCCGAGGAAGGTCGGCGGGACGAGACGGTTCAGCCCGAACGGCATCCGGTGCACGACCGACTCGCACCAGCGGGTGAACCGGTCGGCGATGGTGTCGGCGGTCTCGGACAGCTCGTGCACGCGACCAGCGTGCCAGCGGCAGATGTCCGGCAGATGAGCGGGCGGCGACCGCGGGGTGGCTCAGCCGATCTGCGCCTGGCCCGGGTCTCCCGCGGCGTGGTCCAGGCTCGCCCATGCCGCCAGGCATCGCCGTCGCGCGACATCGTCCGCGTCCGCCAGCAGCGCCTCCAGCAACTCGCGGGGCTCGCGCTGCCAGAGGTCGGCCAGCTCGGCGCGGGTCTCCTTGTCGAAGACACCGGAGCGGTCCAGCGCGGTCAGCCATTCCTCGTGCTCGCCCGCGTGCACCCGGCGCAGCACGTCGGGGTCTATACCGTCCTCGACGAACTCGCTGGAGAACATCGCGGCGACCAGTTCCCGGCGACTCGGTTGCTCGCCCTGCATCCGTTCCATCCCTCCAAGTGCTCCGCGGCGAACCGCATGGACTGCCGGCGCCACGACGTGGCGGCGCCAGGAGAACTCGATGCCCCGAACAGTCAAGCCCCTGTCGGCATTCTGGTCTCCCGTAGGCGGTAATACCACTGTGGCGGCTGACATCACATTCCAGGCCTTCCGTTCGCCACACACGCACGGTCGACCGATCAGCAAATTTCGGGCACGGGGAGCTAGCGTGAGGTGGTGGACCTGCATGACTTGATCGCCGCCCTCCCCGACGGCGCGGTGCTCACCGACGCCGACCTGCTGGCGAGCTACCGCCAGGACTGGGCGCGCGATCCCGGCGCGGGCACCGCCCTGGCCGTGGTGCGTGCCACCAGCACCGACGACGTGGCCGCGACGCTGCGGTGGGCCAGCGCGCATCGCGTCCCGGTGATTCCACGCGGTGCCGGATCCGGGTTGTCCGGCGGCGCGACGGCCGTCGACGGAGCGATCGTGCTGACCACCGAGCGGATGCGGGAAATCTCCGTCGACCCGGTGACCCGGACCGCCGTGGTGCAGCCCGGCCTGCTGAACGCCGAGGTCAAGCGCGCGGTCGCGGAGCACGGGCTGTGGTACCCGCCGGACCCGTCGTCGTTCGAGATCTGCTCGATCGGCGGCAACGCCGCGACCAACGCGGGTGGCCTGTGCTGTGTGAAGTACGGCGTCACCACCGACTACGTGCTCGGCATGCAGGTCGTGCTCGCCGACGGCACCGCCGTGCGGCTCGGCGGTCCGCGTTTGAAGGACTCGGCCGGGCTGTCGCTGACCAAGCTGTTCGTCGGCAGCGAGGGCACGCTGGGCGTGATCACCGAGCTGACCCTTCGGCTGCTGCCCGCCCAACCGCCGCAGAGCACGGTCGTCGCCAGTTTCGCCACGCTCACCGCCGCCACCGAGGCCATCCTGACCATCACCGGCGAACTGCGGCCGTCGATGCTCGAGTTCATGGACTCGGTGTCGATCAACGCCGTGGAGGACGAGCTGCGGATGGGGTTGGACCGGAAGGCGGCCGCGCTGCTGGTCGCGCGCTCCGACGCCCCCGGCGAATTCGCCCACCGCGAGGCCGAGATCATGGCGGCGGCCTGCGAGAAAGCGGGCGCGACAGAGGTTTTCCACACCGAGGACCCGGCCGAAGGTGAAGCGTTCACGGCCGCCCGGCGTCTGGCGATCCCGGCCGTGGAGAAGCTCGGGCCGCTGCTGCTCGAGGACGTCGGCGTTCCGCTGCCCCGGCTCGGCGACTTGGTGAGCGGCGTCGCCGAAATCGCCGAGCGCAACGAGGTCACAGTGTCGGTGATCGCGCACGCGGGTGACGGCAACACCCACCCGCTGATCGTGCACGACCCCACCGACGCCGACCACACCGCGCGAGCGAACCGCGCCTTCGGCGAGATCATGGACCTCGCCATCGCCCTCGGCGGCACCATCACCGGTGAACACGGCGTCGGACGATTGAAGAAGGCATGGCTGCCCGACCAACTCGGCCCCGACGTCATGGCCCTGACCCGCCGCATCAAGGACGCACTCGACCCCGACGGCATCCTCAACCCCGGCACGATCCTGTAACCACCGCGACGGAACATTCCCCACGCACAAGGAGTTCTACCCCGACATGACGACCAGGCTCGAACACAACGTCGCCGATACCCGTTTCGAGATCTACATCGACGACACCCTAGCCGGGTACGCCGACTACGCCGAACGCGAGGACACCAAGACCCGCGACTTCCACCACACGCTGACCTTCCCCGAATTCCGGGGCCGAGGCGTAGCCGCCCAAGTCGTCGAATACGCCCTCAACGACTCCCGCACGGCCGGTTTCTCGGTCATCCCCACCTGCTGGTACGTGGAGCAGTACATCACCCAACACAGCGAGTACGCCGACTTGGTGAAGTAGAACCTCAGATCCCGTGGCGAGTGGCACACCACCGAGAGGTCTACTCGGGTTTTGCCACAGCCATGTGCCACTCGCGGATTTGTTCCTGGCGCGGATGGGGGTGGCCGGAGGGGTGGCGGCGGTTGGGTCGCCGAGCACGGCCGTTGCCCCGGTCGTAACGGCTCGGAGTCCTTACCGATTGCCGAACAACATCTTTGGAAGAACATGGAATGAACGGGAAAGTCACCGCCACACGAATCACGGTCGCCGCAGTGTCCGCGCTGGGCTTTGTGGCGGCAATCGGTTCCGGCACCGCCCAAGCCGCACCCGAGGACTGCACCATCACCCGTGACCTGACCAGCGCGACCGCGGCCTGCCACGACACCGACGCACCCGCAGGCAGGGAGTACACCCTGGTCATCGAGTGCTTCGGCCTGGCCCCCGTCCCGTACTCCTTCCCGCTGATGACCATCGGTCCTTACCGGGGTAGGTGGAGCGGTTCCTTCAGCCCGGCCGGTGGCGGCACAGCGTCGTGCCTGGACTCCATGAGCTTCGGTACCGTCACCAACGCTTACGTCAGGATCTACCGCGACTGATCCGATCGCGGCAGTCGTAGCGCGATGACACAACCGCTGTTCGGTTCAAAGGCGCTTGAAGTCGCCGTCGGAGATGCCAGCGGTGAAGGTGTCCCACTCGCCGGGCGTGAAGACCAGCGCCGGGCCGGTCGGGTTCTTCGAGTCGCGTACGCCGACACCGCCTTCCACGAGGAAAGCGACCTCAACACATGCTTTGTCGCCACCGCTTCGGCTGCTTTTGAACCACTTCGCCTCGGAGAAGTCGATATTCACAGTGCGTACTCCCTTGCGATCTGCCTGAGCAGATTCCTGCTCTGATCCGGGTCCAGCGCCGCTCGCTCGAGCTGCCGGTAGGCATCGACATACCGGTTCACAGCGCCGAGCTTCTCCAGGTACAGATCGCCTGTGAAGCTCTCGACGTAGACAACAGTAGGCTCCTTCGGCTGTCGTTTGCCGTCTCCCCCGGACTTCAAGATCACGAACGGACCGACGGCCACACCCATGGGGAATCCGGCCGAGAAGGGAAGCACCCGGATCATGACGTTGGGCAAACCCATGAGATCCACCAGATGACGGAGCTGGGCGGACATGACTCGGTCGTCACCGACCATCCCGCGCAGCACGGACTCGCGAAGTATTGCGTTCACGCTGACGGGGTTTGTTTTGCGCGTTATCAGCGCTTGGCGTTTGCGCCTGAGATGGACCCGACGCTCGTGTTCCAGCGCAGTGTCATCCGGGTAGACAGCGCGAATCAATCCGCTCGCGTACGCGGGGGTCTGGAAGATCCCCGGAACCAGTTCCGGTTCGTACCAGGTCAGCGACCGTGAAGTGGCTTCCAGGTCCACGAAGACATCGAAGTTCTCGGGGATCAGGTCGCCGAACTCATGCCACCACGACTTCACGCTCGCCTGCTTCGCCAGCCCGACCAGTGCGTTCGTGTACTCCTCGGTGAAGTCGTAGATCTTGCACAGCGCCTCCACATCGACGGTGCGAATGCGCTCGGTCTTGCCGACTTCCATCCGCTGAACGGTGCTGACGCTCCACTGCATCCGTTCGCCGACGTCGGCCAACGTCAATCCCGCCGCTTCCCGTCCGTTTCGCAGATGCCTGCCCAGCTGACGGCGAGGCAGGGTGGAGCCACCACTTTCGGCCATGCGATTCCTGTCCACTCCGGGCGACCCGGGTTTCTCATCTCCGGGCCGATTCTCATTGCAGAATGAAAAACGTGCTGGTCGAGCTGATGAGATCTCATCTTTACCTAGTTCGTCGGATAGGTCCAGTGGTTCTCTGATCGTGCGCCCGGCAGTGGACGACGGAAACACCCGCACCGCAGAGTAATTCGCTCCCCTTACGGCTACCGACCAGGGATTACCAGAGCTACGGGCGCACCCTGAACCCCTTCGATGAAGCAGAGGTCTCGTTGCGCCACATAGCGTTTGGAGACACGCCGTTGTCTCGCTGTCACTACTACCGGCAGGTGTGCGGTCTCCCCGCGATCGTGGACCCGCCACAGATCGGGCGGATCATCGTCCGAACTGGGATGGTCTGGGCGATAACCATGCCCGCCGTGCTGGGGCACCACGTGAAGGTGTGGATGCAGGACCAGGACCACGAGCTGGGGCCGATCCTGTCGCATCCGCGGTCGAAGCGGTGGACGTTCATCATCCGGCCGGACCTACCGGACGACGTGCCGCTGTTCGCCGAGATGTTCCGCTTGAACGTCTCCATCATCCGCTACGGCGGCATGATCGCGCTGCCGAGCCCCGCCGACCAGGGAACCAAGTTTCGCGCATGGATAACCCGCCCGGACACGGCATTTCGCCCATCGGGCCGCGTGGTCGTCGCGGCGATCCGCCATTGCGTGGCCGCGAAGGTCGCGCGCGGTCGGCGGGTGATCACATATGTCTGACCGCGCGAAATCCCCGATTCCATCCGAGCCGGATGTCCACCTGTCGGTGTTCTGGCACGGAGCCCGCCTCGACTTCGTCGCCTGCGTAACGGCCGCATGCCTTTTCGTCCAGGAATGGCGCGCCCGACACTGGCACGACGCAGTGGAAGTATCCACAGACACCACCGACGACTACCCGAGACTCCCGTGCGAACGCCTCTACCTGGAGCCTTGACACGAGTGGCACACCAGCGAGAAGGCACTCGCGTTTTGCCGCAACCGTGTGCCACTCATGGCCGCGTCTCATTGGGAGAGCGGGAACGTTCGAGCACGCCCGGAATCGCGCTGACTCCGGGCACTGACGAAGCGCAGGCACCCGCACGTCCCGGCAATTCGGGTTTCAGGTTGCGCACGTACGCCCATATCGTGCCGCCGCGCTACGAGCGGGAGCGGAATGCGATCGACGGAATGTGCGGGCGGCCTGTGCTCCTCGACGGCCTGGAGACGGCCCGAGATGCGTTGCCAGGCGCGCCCGACATCCGGCGATCTACAACAAAATCACTTCAGCAGCGCGCGGCTCATCACCAGGCGCTGGATCTGGTTGGTGCCCTCGTAGATCTGGGTGATCTTGGCGTCGCGCATCATCCGCTCCACCGGGAAGTCGGTGGTGTAGCCGGCGCCGCCGAACAGCTGGACGGCGTTGGTGGTGACTTCCATGGCGACGTCGGAGGCGAAGCACTTGGCGGCGGCGGAGATGAAGCCGAGGTTCTTCTCGCCGCGCTCGGCGCGGGCGGCCGAGGTGTACACCATGAGGCGGGCGGCCTCGATCTTCATCGCCATGTCGGCGAGCATGAACTGGGTGTTCTGGAAGTCGGCGATCGACTTGCCGAACTGCTTACGGTCCTTGGTGTAGGCGATGGCCGCGTCCAGCGCGCCCTGGGCCAGGCCGACGGCCTGCGCGCCGATGGTGGGGCGAGTGTGGTCGAGGGTCTGCAGCGCGGTCTTGAAACCGGTGCCCGGCTCGCCGACGATGCGGTCACCCGGCACCCGGCAGTTCTCGAAGTACAGTTCGGCGGTGGGCGAGCCCTTGATGCCGAGCTTGTGCTCCAGCGGGCCGACCACGAAGCCCTCGTCGTCCTTGTGCACCAGGAAGGCCGAGATGCCGTTGGCGCCCTTGTCCGCGTCGGTCACCGCCATCACGGTGTACCAGGAGGACTTGCCGCCGTTGGTGATCCAGCACTTGGAGCCGTTGATGATCCAGTCGTCACCCTCCTGCTTGGCCCGGGTGCGCATACCGGCCGCGTCGGAGCCCGCCTCGCGCTCGGACAGCGCGTAGGAGGCCATCTCGCCGTTGACGATGTCCGGCAGCACCTTCTGCTTCAGCTCCTCGGAGCCGTTCAGGATGAGGCCCATGGTGCCGAGCTTGTTGACGGCGGGGATCAGCGAGGACGAACCGCAGACGCGCGCGACCTCTTCGATCACGATGCAGGTGGCCACCGAGTCGGCGCCCTGGCCGCCGTAGGCCTCGGGCACGTGCACGGCGTTGAAGCCGGAGGCGTTGAGCGCGGTCAGCGCCTCCTCCGGGAAGCGGGAGTTGCCGTCGACGTCCTTCGCGTGCGGGGCGATCTCCTTCTCCGCGAGGGCGCGGATCGCTTCGCGTAGTTCGTCGTGGAAGTCCTCGAGCTTGAACAGGTCGAAATCGGGGTTTCCCGCCATGGGGCCTTCACTCCTGATCGTCGGTGGTCGGCGCCGCTTTCCGTCGAACAAAAGCAGCATCTCGGCACTCAGTGCCATCTATGAGTCAGTATACCCATATTGATGCGGCTTACGTGGGGAGATGACGTGGCACTCAGTGTCAGATAAGTCGCACTTCGATCCGGGTTCACAGGTTGCCGAGCTTGCGGACCAGCAGGTCCGCGATCTGCTTCGGCGCGACGTCACGGGGAAACACCGCCACGACCAGCTCGTCCGCGCTCGCGGTACGCCCGGCGCCGCGCGGGATGGCGGCCAGCTCCATCCGCAGGTCCGCGGCGCCCGCGTCCGACTCGCCGCGCACCATGCGGCGCAGCAGGTAGTTGTGCGTCGCCGTCACCGCGGCGGTGAACTGCACCCGAGCCAGATCGGGAACGTCGGGCAGCCGCTCACGCAGGTAGTCGGTGAACAACCGTTCATAGCGGAACACCGTGACGATCTCGCGCTCCCGCAGCGCGGGCACCCGCCGGACCACCTGGTAACGCCGCGCCGCGATCTCCCGCCACTGCGTGAACCGCTCGAACACCTGCACCACCGCCGAGCACACCGCCTCCCACGGGTCCTCTCGCGACGCGGCCAGAAACTCCTCCGCTTGCGCCAGCTGGGACTCGTGGTCGGCGAAGATCACATCCTCTTTCGACCGGAACTGCCGGAAGAACGTGCGCCGGGAGATACCCGCCGCCTCCGCGATCTCGTCGACGGTCGTCGCCTCATACCCCTTCTCGGCGAACAACCGCAGCGCCTGATCCACCACCGTGAGCCGAAAATGCGCGGTGTCGTCGCCTCCCCGCGTTCGAGCGATATCCCCTGTAGTCACGACCTCACACCGTAGTCAGCGGCCGAGAGCGCGAGTCCCCGACACCGGAAGCTTTCGCGGTCCGACGCCGTATCACCAGGTCGACGGGGCTCGACCGCAGTGGCCGCGGCTCGGCGAGACCGACCGTGCTCCCAACCGGCGTCGCCGCGATCGTCGCGGTGACCGGGGCGCGCGCCGACACTCTGTTCGTCCGCGCACAGCCCGACCAGCGTGCACAAGCACGCCCCTTCGTCCCGTCAGCTGCCGAGGGTCGCCGACATGCCGGCCGGTGTTGCGGTACCCCGAAGTCCCGCCGCGCCGGTGGCGGAACGGCGTGCGCGCAGCCCGCTGACCAGGCACAGCGTGACGCCGAGCGCGAGCCAGGCCAGCAGGACGAGGACGGCGTGGGTGGCCCCTCGACCGTCGAAGAAGGCAGTGGAACGCAGCAACCGGCCACCGGCACCGGGCGGCAGCAGCTGGCCGAGCGCGCCCGACCAGCCGGGCAGCATTTCTGGTGCGGTCGCGGTACCCGAGAGCGGGTTACCGATCAGCATCATGAGCACGGCGCCGATTCCGATCCCGGCGTATCCGAGCAGCGCCTCCAGCCCGAGGACGGCCGCAGCGGTGGCCGCGATGGACAGCGCGACGGCGCCGGAGTTGGCGAGGTAGGAGCCGCTGAGCGAGCCGAGCCAGAACTGCAGGATCGCGGCGACGGCCAGGCCGCCGGTGATCGCGAAGGCGAGCGCTCCGGTGACCCGACGGGCGGTGCCGCGCACGAGCCGGGTCAGCAGCACCGCGGCCAGCAGACCGCCCATGACCAGGGGCAGGGCGCCTGCCGACAAGCCGGCGCCGCGCGGGTCGTCGGCAGGCAGGGCGGCGAGGTCGCGGGCCGCCGTGCCGGGCTTGCCCTCCTGCGCGAGGCCGCTCGCGATGCCCTGCAAGGTCTGGGCGACCGCAGTGCTCGCGGCGGAGGCGACGATGACCTCGGGAGCACCGGAGCCGACGGCGATCGCCCCGTACACCCGCCGGTCGCGAATCAGCGTTTCCGCGGCCGCGGTGTCGGGGACCTCGGTGATCTCGAAGCCTCCCGGCAGCCGTTGCTCGAGTGCCGTGCGGACCTGAGCGACCGCGGTGGCCGGACCGGCGACGGCGATCGGCACATCGTGTACCGACGACCGCGCCGACGGCCAGGCGAAGGCGACGAGCAGCACGCTGACGATCGCCGTGAGCAGGGCAACCGCTCCGGCCACCGTCGGCCATCGCGACGGGAAAGTGTCGGCGAGCGGTGCCAGCGTGGTCATGTCTACTCCTCGAACGGTGGGGTCGGTGTTCATCGCAGGGTGAGCGGGGTCTGCGAATCGACGTGGGTCAGTTTCTGCGGGTTGCGCACGTAGTAGAGGCCGGTGATACGGGTGTCCTCGACGCGCATCGCGAGGACGCCGTCCAGTTCGCCGTCCATGCGCAGAGCCAGTGCGGGGCTGCCGTTGACCGTGGTCGATTCGACGGTGACCGCGACATCGTGCTTGGTGAGGCCGCCGACGATGAACCGCGCCACCTTTTCGGCACCGAAGACCGGCCGTGGCGTGGCCTGTTTGATACCTCCGCCGTCGCTGATGGCGACGACGTCGGGGGCGAGCACGTCGAGCAGTCCTTGCAGGTCGCGAGTCTCGAGCGCGCGCCGGAACGCCTCGGCGGCCGCTTCGGCCTGGCGCGCGGTGACCGAGCGACGTGGACGGCGGGCTTCGACGTGGCGGCGGGCGCGGTGGGCGATCTGGTGGACGGCGGCGGGCGTCTTGTCGACCGCGGCCGCGATCTCGTCGTAGCCGAACCCGAAAGCTTCGCGCAGCACGAACACCGCCCGTTCGATCGGGGTCAATGTCTCGAGCACGAGCATCAGCGCCATCGACACGCTTTCGGCGAGTTCGACGTCGGCGGCCACATCCGGTGTGGTGAGCAGCGGCTCCGGCAGCCAGGAGCCCACGTATGCCTCCCTGCGGCGCTTCACCGAGCGCAACCGGTTGAGCGCTTGCCGAGTGGTGATCCGGACCAGGTAGGCGCGCGGCTCGGTGACGTGCGCCGCGTCGACGCCGACCCAGCGCAACCAGGTCTCCTGCAAGACGTCGTCGGCGTCGGCCACCGATCCCAGCATTTCGTAGGCGACGGTGAACAGCAGGTTGCGGTGGGCGAGGAACGTCTCGGTCGCCGCCGCGGCGGTGTGGTCGCCGCCGTCCCGGCCTTCTGCCTTCTGGCCGGTCCCCCGTTTCTCATCGGCTCCACTGGCTGCTTCCATGAGGTCCTCTTCTGTTGCTCAGACGTTCGATCCGACTCGCTGGATCGTCGATGCCCAGTCCGGCGCACACCGGACGATGCGCTCGCATCCGGCGATGCGCCGACGGCCGGGCGGGTGCGGCGGCGACGGCGAGAACAGCGCTGCCACACCCGGTGCGGGCGAAGTAGTCGACCGGAGACCACCGGCGCTGCTACACAGCCCGTTCGGCGGCGACCGGCGCGCCGCCGCGCTGCTCCCGCAGCAGCTGGGGCCGGTGCTTGCCGTCCTTGGGCCAGTGATGCGAGCCGGGCTTGCGCGCTTCGTTCACCAGGTGCTCGACGCTGGCGGCGCAGGAGAACTCCTTCAACTTCTTGCCCGCGAGTCCGCTGAAGTAGAGCGGCATCGCGGTGTCGTCCTTGTGGCCGAGCTGGAAGATTCCCGCGCCCCGGCCGAAACTGATGCACATCGCGGGGAAAGACAGGTCGATCGGCGCAGGCCTTTCACCCGCGATCCGGTTCAGCACCGTGTCGGCGGCATGGGCGCCAAGGCACCCCGCGGCATAGGCGCTCATCCGGAACGGCAGATCGGACGGCGCCGCCGAATCCCCGGCCGCGACGATGCGCTCGTCGTCGACGCTGGTCAACGTCTCGTCGGTGCGCAGTCGTCCCGTAGCGTCGGTGCTCAGTCCGCTGGTGACGGCCAGATCCGGCACACCGAACCCGGTGGCCCAGATGGTCACCCGACTCGCCAATGTGCGGCCGTCACCGAGTTCCACGGCATCCCGCGTCACCGCCGTGACCGCCGCATCAGGGCCTTCGAGCACGGTGATCCCCAACTTGGCGAGGTACTTGCGGGCAGTCCGCCGGGCCCTCGGGTGCAGGTACGGGCCGACCACGCCGCCGCACACCAACGTGACCGCGCGACCCCGCTCCGCCAGCTCCGTAGCGGTCTCGATGCCCGTCGGACCACCCCCGACGACCGTCACCGCCGCCGACATCGGCGTGTCGTAAAGCACCGACCGCAACCGCTGCGCCGCCTCCAAAGTGGCGATCGGATAAGCGAACTCGTCCACGCCCGGCACCCGCGAGCCCGCGCTGCCGCTACCCACCGCGTAGACCAGGTAGTCATAGCCGACCGTGCCCCCCTCGGCCAACGTCACGCTGCGCCCGGGCGCGTCGATCCGTGTCACGCTGTCGACCACCAGCCGGACCCCCTCGGCCAGCACTTCGGTGTAGTCGACGACCGCATCGTGCGTCCCGCCCACCAGCTGATGCAGACGCAACCGCGGAACGAACGCCGAGCGCGGATTGATCACGGTCACCGCGACGTCATCGCGCTGCGTCAGCCGGTTCGCCGCCATCACACCGGCATACCCGCCACCGATCACGACCACGTCGATCTTCTTGCTCATGGTGTCTCCTTCGCTCCGAGAGGCTCGAAAACAAGACACCGCAGCCCCGAACATTCCTGACACCATGTGACGTAGATCACTACTCGGGTCACGTCGGGGTGGATCGCAGCCATCTCCGGAGTACTTGTCCAGATCGACCGCGTGGTCTGGGCGTGCATTCAGCAAATCGCCGACTCACGTACCAACCCAGCGGAAACCGCTGGAGACGTGCTGAACGCTCTGGAGAAAGCCGGATTTGTGGAAGCGGTCGCGAGTGGGCGCGCGCGACCGCTGACCGTGCGTCGCTCAGCCCAGAAGTTTGGTGCGCAGCGCGTCGTCCTTTTCCAGCACCATCTGCTCGAGCCCGGCTTGGAACTGTTCCATGCGGGTGCGCAGGGACGGGTCGTGGGCGGCGAGGATGCGGGCGGCGAGCAGGCCCGCGTTGCGGGCGCCGCCGATGGAGACGGTGGCGACCGGCACGCCGGCGGGCATCTGGACGATGGACAGCAGCGAGTCCATGCCGTCGAGGTATTTGAGCGGCACCGGCACGCCGATCACCGGCAGCGGAGTGGCCGAGGCGACCATGCCGGGCAGGTGGGCAGCGCCGCCCGCGCCGGCGACGATGACCTTCAACCCGCGCCCCGCCGCGGAACGCGCGTAGTCGAGCATGCGCTGCGGCGTGCGGTGCGCCGAGACGACGCCCACCTCGAAACGGATCCCGAATTCGGCCAGCGCCTCCGCGGCGGCCTCCATCGTCGGCCAGTCCGAGTCGCTGCCCATGATCAGGCCGACCGCGGGGGCGATGGCCAGTTCCTCACTCATGCGGATCCCATCCGTCGGTCCAGATCGCGTGCGACATCCAGTGCGCCGCCCGCTCGGCCTTCTCCCTGACCTCGGCCACGTCGTCGCCGAGGATGTTGACGTGCCCGATCTTGCGGTCGGGACGCTCGCCCTTTCCGTACAGGTGCACCTTCGCCTCAGGGATCCTGGCGAACAGGTGGTGCAGCCGCTCGTCCATCGACATCGCCGGGGCCTGCGGCGCGCCGAGAATGTTCGCCATCACGGTCACCGGAGCCAGCGGCGCGGTGTCGCCGAGCGGGTAGTCGAGCACGGCGCGCAAATGCTGCTCGAACTGCCCGGTGCGGGCGCCGTCCATGCCCCAGTGCCCGGAGTTGTGCGGGCGCATGGCCAGCTCGTTCACCAGCAGCTCGCCGTCGGTGGTCTCGAACAGCTCCACCGCCATGACGCCGACGACGCCGAGTTCCTTGGCGAGATTCAGCGCCATCGTCTCCGCTGCGGCGGCCGTGTCCTCCGGCAGCTCGGGCGCGGGCGCGATGACGACCGCGCACTGCCCTTTGCGCTGCACGGTCTCCACCACCGGCCACGTCGCCGCCTGCCCGAACGGCGAACGGGCCACCATCGCCGACAGCTCCCGCTTCAGTTCGATCTTCGCCTCCGCCAGCAGCTGGACGCCGCGGGCGAGCTGATCGGCGACGATCGCCGCTGCCGCGTCGGCGGACTCCGGCATCCAGACGCCGCGCCCGTCGTAGCCGCCGCGCACCGCTTTCAGCACGATCCGCCAGCCGTGCTCGTCGCCGAAGCGCACCGCGTCCTCGACCGAGGTCACCGGCGTGAACGCGGGCACGGGCAGCCCCAGCGCGCTCAGCTTGGTGCGCATCGCCAACTTGTCCTGCGCGTAGACCAGCGCCCGCGGCGGCGGCTGCACGTTGACGCCCTCGGCGACCAGCGCCTCCAGGTGCTCGGTCGGCACGTGCTCGTGGTCGAAGGTCAGCGCGTGCGAGCCGACCGCCGCTTTGCGCAGTGCGGTCAGGTCGGTATGGCTGCCGAGCACCACCTCGGGGCTGACCTGCGCGGCCGGGTCCTCGGGGTTCTCGGCGAGCACGCGCAGCCGCTGGCCAAGCGCGATCGCCGCCTGGTGGGTCATGCGCGCCAACTGGCCGCCGCCGATCATGGTGACGGTGGGCATGGCCGAAGGATCGAAGGAACGTGCGCTCACGTCGGACAATATTGTCATGTCCGGCGCAAATGACAGCTACCGGTACACTCCGGTCTTGTGTCATTCGTCGACGACGTGGTCAGCGTCCTCCCCAAGCCGCTGCAAGATATCGCGTACCGGCAGCGGGAATTGATCAAGTTCGCGATCGTCGGCGCGACCACGTTCGTGATCGACAGCGGCATCTTCTACATACTCAAGTGGACGGTGCTCGCGGAGAAACCGGTCACGGCCAAGATCATTTCCGGCGTCATCGCCGTGATCGCGTCCTACATCCTGAACCGGGAATGGTCGTTCAAGAATCGCGGCGGGCGGGAACGTCATCACGAAGCGCTGCTGTTCTTCGCCGTCAGCGGCGTCGGCGTCGTCCTCGCCTTCACCCCGCTGTGGATTTCCAGCTACGTCTTCGACCTGCGCCAGCCCAACGTGAGCTTCACGGTCGAGAACGTCGCCGACTTCATCAGCGCGTTCATCATCGGCAATCTGCTGCAGATGGCGTTCCGTTTCTGGTCGATGCGCCGCTGGGTCTTCCCCGACGAAATGAGCGAACTCGAAGCGGAATTCGTCGACCTCGTGGAAGAGGAACTCGGCCGCGGCTGAGTCACCTCGGCTCGGGCACCACCGAGTTGGCCGGACGGGCCTTCGACCCGAGGAACACCGCGAACAGCGCGGGCCTGCGCCGCTGTAATTCCAGCCGTCCGCCGTCGGCCTCGACCAGCGCCCGCGCGAGCGCCAGCCCGACACCGGTGGAACCGCCCGCGGAGAAACCGCGGTCGAAGATGTGCGGCGCCAGCTCGTCGCGCACTCCGTGGCCCTCGTCGGCCACCTCGACACACACCAGCGGCTCGCGATCGGCTCCCGGCCGCACCGAGCGCACCGACACCGTGCAGGTCCCGCCGCCGTGCATGAGCGCGTTGTCCACCAGCACCGTCACCGCCTCACGCAACCGCGAACCCGTGATCGGGGCGCGCAACGACTCGTCGCCGGTGAGCGTCAGCGACCGTCCCGCCTCGGTGAACGGGTGTTTCCATTCGGCGACGACACCGCGCAGTTCGTCCATCACGGGCACCGGATCGCGGTCGGCCGCGTCCTCGTCGCGGGAGGCGCGGACCAGGTCGTCGATCGCGTCGGTGAGCCGGTCGACCTGAGCCATCGCCTCCTCGGCCTCGTGCACCACCTCCGGGTCGGCGTGCGCGGACAACTCGTCCAGGCGCAACCGCACGGCGGTCAGCCTGCTGCGCAGCTGATGCGAGACGTCCGCCACCAGGGCGTGTTCGCGCTGGAGTCGTCCGGCGATCTCCACCGTCGCCGAGTCGAGCACGTCGGATACGCGATCCAGTTCCGCGATGCCGTGCCTGCGCGGATCGGGCCGGAAATCGCCCATGGCAAGCCGCGCCGCGCGCGCCGCGACGTCCCGCAGCGGATCGGCCACCCGCCGGGCGGTGACCACCGCGACCGAGACCGCCGCGCCGAGCGAGGCGAGCACCGCCAGCGCGACCACCGCGACCGCCTGGCGCTGCATGGCGTGCATCGGCGCGGACGGCACCTCCAGGCGCAGCGAAGCGGACTTGCCCATCGAAAGCGACTCGACCAGCGGGTCGGACACGTCGGCCACCCCCACGTCGCGGCGGACGGCGTTGTCCCGCTGCGACGGGTAGACGATGGTGAGCCTGCCGTTCTCCGGCACCAACGGCGCCACGGACCGGATGTCCAGCTCGCCGGACACCGTGCCGTCGCGTTCCTGCGCGATGATCTCCGTCGCGATCCGGTCCAGCCGGTTCTGCAGGTCGTTGCGCGTGATGTCCTCCACCCACAACCACGCCGTGTAGATCAGGGGCACGCCGAGCACCACCGTGGTGAGGGTCAGCACGGTGAGCATGGAACGCAAGATCCGGCGGCGCACGTCAGTCGGTGTTCAGCCGGAATCCGACACCGCGGACGGTGACGATGCGCCGCTCGGCCATGGGGCCCTCGTCCCCGATCTTGCGGCGCAGCCAGGACATGTGCATGTCCAACGTCTTGGAACCGCGCAACTCCGCGTCGCCCCACACCTCGCGCAGGATGGTCTCGCGCGCCACCACCTGACCGGCCCGGTCGATCAACACCTTGAGCAGCTCGTATTCCTTGTTGGCCAAACCGATTTCGACGCCGTTGACCAGTACGCGCCGGGCGGCCGGCTCCAGGCGGATGCCGCCCACCTCGACCGTGTCGTCGCCGATTCCGCTGCGCCGCAACAGCGCTCGCACCCGGGCGAGCAACTCGGCGAGCCGGAACGGCTTGCCGACGTAGTCGTCGGCGCCCGCGTCCAGCCCCACCACGAAATCCACCTCGTCGGTGCGCGCGGTGAGCATCAGCACGGCCAGATCCGCGCCGCGGGCGCGCACCTGACGGCAGACCTCCAGCCCGTCCATGCCGGGTAGGCCGAGATCGAGAATGAGCAGGTCGTGCCCGCCTTCCAGAGCCCGCTGCAGCACGGCGGGGCCGAAACTCTCGACAGTCACCGAGTAGCCCTCGCGGCCGAGCGCGCGCGACAACGGGGCCGCGATGGCATCGTCGTCCTCGGCCAGCAGTACAGCGGTCATACGCCCAGGTTACGGGCTCACCGGTAGCTGCGGCGGTCGTCCCAGCGCTCGTCACGCCCGTCCCGATGGCGTTCGACCTCGAACACTTGGTGGTAGAGCAGCGAATGCACCTGCTGGACTGCGGGGATGTCGTCGTATTCCAGCGGCTCCGAGGAGGACGACTCGATGATCAACGTCCCGGTGCCGAGCAACCGATCGAACAGCCCATGCCGGAACTGCACGCTGGAGATCCGGCTCATCGGGATGTCGATGCCGCTGTGGGTGATGACGCCCTGGCGCACCAGCACCCGCCGGTCGGTGACGATGAAATGCGTCGACTTCCAGCTGATAACCGGTACGGCGCAACGCCATAGCAGAATCGCCACATACACCACGAGCACCGTGATGAGCAGCGCCGAGGCGGTGGTGCCCGTGGCCTTCTGCGAAATGAGTCCCCCTGTGAAACCCGCGAGAGCGGTGGCGACGATCAGCGTCACGATCGGCCAGAAGAGCATCTTCCAATGCGGGTGGCGATGCAGCAGCAACCGTTCGTCGGGCGCCAGCACATCCTCGGGATAACCCATGTAGGAACAGTACCGCGTCAAGATGCCCGAACGGCTGACACCGCAGCGCGTCATGCTGCACAATCGGCACCCTGCGTGTGACTATTTCCGCGCAGTGGCTCTCTGTATCGCGCAACGCCCGGCTCACCATCATCGCCGATTCCGACCGTGGAGGAACGCGTGACCAAAGACCTGACCCCGCTGCAGATCCTGGCCGAACTCGAACCCGTCGCCGAAGAGAACGTGAATCGGCACCTGTCCATGGCGAAAGACTGGAACCCGCACGATTATGTGCCGTGGAGCCAGGGCCGCAACTTCGCCGCCCTTGGCGGCGTGGATTGGCAACCGGAGCAATCGCACCTCAGTGAAGTCGCCCGGGTCGCGATGATCACCAACCTGCTCACCGAGGACAACCTGCCCTCCTACCACCGGGAGATCGCGCAGAACTTCTCCGAGGACGGACCGTGGGGCACCTGGGTCGACCGCTGGACCGCCGAGGAGAACCGCCACGGCATCGCCATGCGGGACTACCTGGTCGTCACCCGCGCCGTCGATCCGGTCGCCCTGGAGGAGGCCCGGATGATCCACATGAGCAACGGGGTCCGATCGCCGGACGGGTGGGGCGGGTTCCTGGCGAGCGTCGCCTACGTCACCTTCCAGGAACTGGCCACCCGTGTGTCGCATCGCAACACCGGCAAGGCATGCAACGACGCCGTCGCCGATCGCCTGCTCCAGCGCATCGCCGCCGACGAGAACCTGCACATGATCTTCTATCGCTCCCTGTGCGGCGCGGCGCTGGACCTGGTGCCCGACCAGGCGCTGCCCGCGATCACCAGGATCATCACGAACTTCCTGATGCCAGGCGCCGGGATGCCCAACTTCCGCCGCTACGGCGTGCTGATGGCCAAGCACGGCATCTACGACCTGCGCCAGCACCTGGAAGAGGTCGTCGAGCCGGTGCTCAAACAGTGGAACGTCTTCGACCGCTCGGACTTCGGGCCGCGCGGCGAGCAGGCGCGCGACGAACTGGGCACGTTCGTGGAGCAGCTGGCCAAAGACGTGATCAAGTTCGAGGAGCAGCGCGATCGCGCACTCGCCCGGGACGCCGCGCGCGACGTCGCCCAGCACGTCTGAGGCCGCCGCGAGAGGCGGTCAGTACTGGGCGCGCAGATGCGTGACGTCGCCCGCGGACACCGCTTCGCCACCGATGAGCAGACGGCCGTAGTCGTCGACGCCCTCGGCGATGCCGGTGAGCTGTCGGCCGCCTGGTAGTTCGGCGCGGACCTCCGTGCCGATGGTGGCGCACCGCTCGCGGTAGGCGGCGGCCAGTTCGTCGGTCGCCCAATCCGCGTCGCGCCACGCGGTGAAGCGACGGGCGAACTCGGTCAGCAGCGACCGCACGAGCACCGTGCGGTCGGTCTGCCGCGCACCCGCGATGGTCAGCGACGTGGCGTGCGGCACCGGCAGTTCCTCTTCGGTCAGGCTCACGTTGAGCCCGAGCCCGATCACGACGGCGGGCGCGCCGCCCCCGCTCGCCGCGACCTCGGCCAGGATGCCCGCGACCTTGCGTCCGTCGATCAGCACGTCGTTGGGCCACTTGAGTTCCGCGGCGACGCCCGCCGTGGTCCGCAGCGCGTCGACCACGGCGACGCCGGTGAGCAGCGCCAGCCAGGCGAGCGAAGCGGGGCCGATCCCGGGCAGACGCACCAGCACCGACATCGCCAGTTGCGCCCGGGGCGGGCTGACCCAGGTCCTCGCGTGCCTGCCACGCCCCTGCACTTGGGTTTCCGCCAGCAGAACGACGTGGTCGGCGTCCGGATCGGCCGCCAGCGCGATCAGATCCGCGTTCGTGGACCCGGTCGACTCGACCACGTCGATCCGCGAGAAGAACGACAGTTCCGGCGAGTCGACGGCACTGCGCCGCAACTGCTCTGCATCCAACGGTGGCCTCTGCACACCGGCAGGCTACTCGCCGCGCGGGCGCTACCCGGCCAGGTCGTACCCGGAGACGAGCGGGTCGCGCGCCGCCATGCCCGCGCGGTCGTTCTCCGGCTCGCCCTCGGCGGTCTCGGTCCAGCACTCGGGCTCGCCGTACTTCGGAGCCGTCTCCGTGGTCCGTGTCCACGCCGCGGCGGCAGCGTATTCGGCGAAAGTCCTACCCCATTCCCACATGACGCGCTCCTCCCCTGAGCCGAAAATGTTTCGCCCTCAGGCTATCCGGACCCGACCGGTGGGCGATACTCATTTTCCGCCTCCCCAACGTCGCTACCGACCAGGAAGTTTGCCTCCGAAAATTGATCTAGCTGCGGTTTTCTACTCGCCGGTAGCCCCCGTCTGGGTTAGAGAGACGCACTGGTACTGGTTACACTCCGATGCCATGACGAGTGTCCAGCAGCAGCCCGCATCAGGTCCCGCGGGTTCCCCCGATATCCACACCACCGCCGGGAAGCTGGCTGACCTGCGGAATCGGCTGGAAGAGGCGAAGCACCCGATGGGTGAGGCCGCGGTCGACAAGGTGCACGCGAAGGGCAAGATGACCGCCCGCGAGCGCATCCTCGCCCTGCTGGACGAAGGCTCCTTCGTCGAACTCGACGCCCTGGCCCGCCACCGCAGCGTGAACTTCGGCCTGGAGCACAACCGCCCGCTCGGCGACGGCGTGGTGACCGGTTACGGCACCATCGACGGCCGCGATGTCTGCATCTTCAGCCAGGACGTCACGGTGTTCGGCGGCAGCCTCGGCGAGGTCTACGGCGAGAAGATCGTCAAGGTGATGGACCTGGCCCTGAAGACCGGCCGCCCCCTGATCGGCATCAACGAGGGCGCGGGCGCGCGCATCCAGGAGGGCGTGGTCTCGCTCGGTCTCTACGGCGAGATCTTCCACCGCAACATCCAGGCCTCCGGCGTGATCCCGCAGATCTCGCTGATCATGGGCCCGGCCGCCGGTGGCCACGTGTACTCCCCCGCGCTGACCGACTTCGTCGTGATGGTCGACGGCACCAGCCAGATGTTCGTCACCGGCCCGGACGTCATCAAGACCGTCACCGGCGAGGACGTCACCATGGAGGACCTGGGCGGCGCGCACACGCACATGACCAAGTCCGGTGTGGCGCACTACGTCGCCTCCGGCGAGCAGGACGCCCTGGACTACGTCAAG
Organism: Nocardia sp. NPDC051900; assembly: GCF_044452545.1. NCBI lineage: Bacteria > Bacillati > Actinomycetota > Actinomycetes > Mycobacteriales > Nocardiaceae > Nocardia > Nocardia sp. NPDC051900. The sequence continues at coordinate 115,467 of NZ_JBITBU010000002.1, forward strand.
GACCTGCTGTCCTACCTGCCGAGCAACAACCGTGCCGAGGCGCCGCGCTTCCCGGCCACCGACCCGATCGACGGCGCGATCGAGGACTCGCTCACCGACGAGGATCTCGAGCTGGACACGATCATCCCGGACTCGCCGAACCAGCCCTACGACATGCACGACGTGATCCGTCGCCTGCTCGACGACGACGAGTTCCTCGAGGTGCAGGCCGAGCGCGCGATGAACATCATCGTCGGCTTCGGCCGGATCGACGGCCGCAGCGTCGGCATCGTGGCCAACCAGCCCACCCAGTTCGCGGGCTGCCTGGACATCGACGCCTCGGAGAAGGCCGCGCGCTTCGTGCGCACCTGCGACGCGTTCAACATCCCGATCATCACCCTGGTCGACGTGCCCGGCTTCCTGCCCGGCACCGGGCAGGAGTACAACGGCATCATCCGGCGCGGCGCGAAGCTGCTCTACGCCTACGGCGAGGCCACTGTGGGCAAAATCACGATCATCACGCGCAAGGCCTACGGCGGCGCCTACGACGTCATGGGCTCCAAGCACATGGGCGCCGATGTGAACCTCGCCTGGCCGACCGCCCAGATCGCCGTCATGGGCGCTTCGGGCGCCGTCGGCTTCGTCTACCGCAAGCAGCTCCAGCAGGCCGCCAAAGACGGCGGAGATGTCGATGCGCTGCGGCTCGAGCTCCAGAACGAGTACGAGGACACACTCGTGAACCCGTACGTCGCCGCCGAACGAGGCTACGTGGACGCGGTCATTCCGCCGTCGCACACCCGCGGCCAGATCGTCTCCGCGCTGCGACTGCTCGAACGCAAGATGGTCACCCTGCCGCCGAAGAAACACGGCAACATCCCGCTGTGATCGAGCGATACCCTCGATAGGCCGCGCACAAAGGGTGGGGCATCGGCCTCGGTAACACTTACGCTGGCGTGTACCGGCTTGTTGCAGAGAAGCAAAGAGTGCGTCCGAGGACGATTGCTTCATCCATAACTTGTCGGAAAACGGGAACAGCCTGATCAGTTCCGCTGATAAGGGCGAAGAGAGGACCTGGCACTGTGACGACCGTGGCAGAAGAAGATGTGTTGAGCGCCGTCGAACTGGATCTCACAGTCGACCCGATCGCAGACGAGGCCGGTGCGTCCACCGGTTCGACCGCGACAGCGCAATCCGCAGAGGCCACCCCGGAGCCGTTCTTCCGTGTCGTGAAGGGCTCGCCGACCGACGAGGAACTCGCCGCGCTGGTGTGCGTCCTGTCCGCCGCCGCGAACAGCGCCGCGCCGGGCGGGCCCGCAGGCCCGCCCGACCTGTGGGGCCACCCGACGCTGATGCATCGCGGCGCTTCCCCGTTCTCCCCGTACTCCTTCCCACAGCTGTCCCACCTGCGCGGGTGACGCGGCTGATCCTGGCCTCCGCGTCCCCGGCCCGCCGGGAGGTGCTCCGCTCGGCGGGCATCGACCCGATCGTCCGGGTCTCCGCCGTGGACGAGGACGCGGTGGCCGCCGCCCTCCCCGAGGGCACCCCTCCGCAGGGGGTCGTGGTGGAGTTGGCGCGCGCCAAAGCGGCGGCCGTCGCCACCGCGGTTCCGGAGTTCGCCGCCGACTGCGTTGTGGTGGCCTGTGATTCCATGCTGCTCGTGGACGGCGAGTTGCAGGGCAAGCCGCACACCCCCGAGGTCGCCCGCGCGCGCTGGGGCGACATGGCCGGACGCAGCGCCGATCTCGTCACCGGGCACTGCGTGCTGCGGATGCGGGACGGTGGGATCATCGCCGAAGCGGTCGACTGCAGCAGCACCACCGTGCATTTCGCCAAGCCCGAGCCGGACGAGCTGGACGCCTACATCGCGACCGGCGAGCCGCTCCAGGTGGCGGGCGCGTTCACCCTCGACGGGCTCGGCGGCTGGTTCGTCGACCGCATCGATGGCGACCCGTCCAGCGTCATCGGCATCGGGCTACCACTGCTGCGCCGACTGCTTGGCGATGTTGGGATCGGCGTTACGCAGCTGTGGGGCCACACGGGCTGACGGCGTGGTGAACGCCTCGGCGTCACCGCCGGGCACCTTCGCGGTCTCCTGGGCCTCGGCGCGCTGCGCCGCGATGAGTTCCAGACGGGCCACGCACAGCTCCGGCTCCACGAACGGATGCATCCGCACGTCGATGGTCCCCTGCGCGCCGCCCCGGCGGAGGACGTCTTCGAGCAGCCCGAGGTGCACGCCGCAGACCACTTCGGAATGCGTTCGCGCGAGTTCGCGCAGCGGACACGCGGTCATCCGGATCAGCACCTTCCCCTCGTTCTCCGGGGAAGAGTCGCGCTCGGGCGCGAAACCCAGTTCCGACATCAACGTCATCGTGAGATCCTTGGCGTCCTCCAGCGACTCGACCCGATGGTCACCGACGTCGAGTCTGCTGCCCCAGGCGCGGCCCGCCGCATTCGCCGCCTCCGCCCTGCGCCGGGGATCCGGGCCGAGCTGGTCGGCGAGCACCTGGGCGAGATCCTGGTAGCCCACCGATCGCTGCACCGCGCTGTATCCGATGCGCGGTCGCCCGCGGCCACGCGGCGGCTGCTGGAACTGCCGGACGAGGGATTCCCTGGTGAGCACATCCAGATGGAACCGGACCGTGGTGACGTGCTGTCCGGTGATTCTGGCCAGTTCCTGGGCGTCGAGAGGCTCGCTGGCGCCACGTAGGATCGCGAGCAGTCGCCGCCGCGGCCAAGAATCGGACATAGCTCACCCCTCCTCCCGGGAGACTTTATCGGATGTAGGTGCCCTTTATTCAGCCCTCATCCGATTTGTGATCTGAAACGAGAGCCACTGTCGCCTCACACCTACCATCGCTGTGAGGCCTCGAACCGCTGCCACCACCGTCCACCCATGCGTGAAGGACCCAAACACCGTGCCCGTCGCTCCGGACCCTCATCCCTCGCTCGGTTCCTACGCACACCCACACCGACTAGTAACCACGGAGTGGCTGTCGGCAAACATAGGCGCGCGGGGACTCAAGATCATCGAGGCCAACGAGGACACGCTGCTCTACGACATCGGGCACGTTCCGGGCGCCACCAAACTGGATTGGCGAAGCGATCTGAACGATCCGGTCACGCGCGACTATATCGACGGAACGCGATTCACCGAACTGATGCGCGCGAAAGGTATAGATCGTGACGACACGGTTGTGATCTACGGGGATCACGGGAACACGCAGGCGGCGCACGCGGCATGGGTGTTCACCCTGTTCGGGCACGAGGACGTGCGCCTGCTCGACGGCGGCCGCGCGGCGTGGATCTCCGAAGGGCGCGACACGACCTTCGAACCCGACTACCCGGTGCACAGCGGCTATCCGGCTGTGCGCAGAGACGACAGCACCTTCCGCGCCTTCCGCGAGGACGTGCTCGCCCACCTCGGCAAACCGGTGCTCGACGTGCGCTCGGCCGAGGAGTACTCCGGCGCGGATGTGCTCCAACCGGCCAACCCCGAGGACGCGGCATTGCGCGGCGGCCATATTCCCAGCGCGTCGAACATCCCGTGGTCCGAGGCGCTCACCGCCGACGGGCGTTTCCGCTCCCGCACCGAACTCGACGACGTCTACCGCGCGTTGGCAGGCGCGGACGAGGTGATCGTCTACAGTCGAGTCGGCGCGCGATCCGCTCACAGCTGGTTCGTCCTGACCTACCTGCTCGGGCGCCAAGGCGTACACAACTACGACGGGTCGTGGACCGAGTGGGGCAACTCGGTGCGCATGCCGATCGCCACGGGGGAAGAACCCGGCGAGGCGCCCGCGCGCGGCGGGTCGCGACGCACGCGGAGCAGGTAGGCGGGGCGCGGTCCCAAACACAGGACGCGTACGTTGTGATCCGCGACCTACTGTTCAGTAGGCCTAGCCGAGTTCGGCGACTGTTGGCAGACTGCCTACACTCGCCCGAGACGTAAGTTTGTCGATTATGGGAGCGGAGCCCGCACAGCGACCCCACCCCCGGCGAAGCGACCAGAAGAATGCACACAGGAGGCTCAGTGCCCAGCCATGCCAGCGCGCGGATCACAAAGGTACTCGTAGCTAACCGAGGCGAGATCGCCGTGCGCGTGATCCGGGCGGCCAAGGATGCCGGTATCGGCAGCGTCGCCGTCTACGCGGAGCCGGATGCCGATGCCCCGTTCGTCAAGCTCGCCGACGAGGCGTTCGCCCTGGGCGGGCAGACCTCGGCCGAGTCGTATCTCGTCTTCGACAAGATCCTCGACGCCGCCGCCAAGTCCGGCGCCGACGCCATCCACCCTGGCTACGGCTTCCTTTCCGAGAACGCCGACTTCGCCCAGGCCGTCATCGACGCCGGGCTGATCTGGATCGGCCCCTCCCCCCAGTCCATCCGCGACCTGGGCGACAAGGTCACCGCGCGGCACATTGCCGAGCGCGCGAAGGCGCCGATGGCCGCGGGCACCAAGGACCCGGTCAAAGACGCGAGCGAGGTCGTCGAATTCGCGAAGACCTACGGCGTGCCGGTCGCCATCAAGGCGGCGTTCGGCGGCGGTGGCCGCGGCATGAAGGTCGCGCACACCATCGAGGAGATCCCGGAGCTGTACGACTCGGCCGTCCGTGAGGCGACCGCCGCCTTCGGTCGCGGCGAGTGCTTCGTCGAGCAGTACCTGGACAAGGCCCGCCACGTCGAGGCTCAGGTCATCGCCGACAAGCACGGCAACGTCATCGTCGCGGGCACCCGCGACTGCTCGCTGCAGCGGCGCTTCCAGAAGCTCGTCGAGGAGGCCCCCGCGCCGTTCCTGTCCGACGAAGTGCGCGCGAAGATCCACGCCTCGGCCAAGGCCATCTGCAAGGAAGCCGGCTACTACGGCGCGGGCACCGTCGAGTACCTGGTGCAGGGCGAGACGGTCTCCTTCCTCGAGGTGAACACCCGTCTGCAGGTCGAGCACCCGGTCACCGAGGAAACCGCGGGCCTCGACCTGGTGCGCCAGCAGTTCCGCATCGCCAACGGCGAGAAGCTGGAGATCACCGAGGACCCGACGCCGCGCGGCCACTCCTTCGAGTTCCGCATCAACGGCGAGGACGCGGGCCGCAACTTCCTGCCCGCCCCCGGCCCGGTCACCGTCTATAAGGAGCCCACCGGCCCCGGTGTCCGCGTCGACTCCGGCGTGGTCCAGGGCAGCGTGATCGGCGGGCAGTTCGACTCGATGCTGGCCAAGCTGATCGTCACCGGCGAGAACCGCACGCAGGCCCTGGAGCGGGCGCGGCGCGCGCTGGCCGAGTTCGAGGTCGACGGTCTGGCCACGGTCATCCCGTTCCACCGGGCCATCGTCGAGGACCCGGCGTTCATCGGCGACGGCGAGAAGTTCGAGGTCTACACCAAGTGGATCGAAACCGAGTGGGTCAACACCATCGAGCCCTTCACCGGCGCGGGCGCCCCGGCCGACGAGGACGAGGAAGCGCCGCGGCAGAAGGTCGTCGTCGAGGTCGGCGGACGCCGGGTCGAGGTCTCGCTGCCGGGTAACTTCACTGTTGGCGCCGGAGCGGGCGGGGCAGCGGGCAACGGCGCGGGCGTGATCCGCAAGAAGCCCAAGCCGCGCAAGCGTGGCGGCGCGGGCGGCGGCGCGGCCTCCGGTGACGCCGTCACCGCTCCGATGCAGGGCACCGTCGTCAAGGTCGCCGTGGAAGAGGGCCAGTCGGTCGAGGCGGGCGATCTGATCGTGGTGCTCGAGGCCATGAAGATGGAGAACCCGGTCAACGCGCACAAGGCGGGTGTGGTCACCGGCCTTTCCGTCGAGGCGGGCGCGGCGATCACGCAGGGCACCGTTCTGGCGGAGATCAAGTAGTACCCGGCGCAGACCGGGAAACGGGGCGGGCGCGGACCTGGAGGTTCGCGCCCGCTCCTTTGTTCACGCGGCGGTCCCTCCGTCGTCACGCCGCTGGACCGATACGCATACCGTGGTGTCGTATCGTGATCCGGTGACCAGCTCGACAAGTCTCTCTCCTGTCGCGGAAGTGATCCGCGCGCGTCGTGCCACGGGCGGCCGTGCCGACGGTCACCGCCTGGCGCTGGTGGTGGAGGGAGGCGGCAGCCGGGGCGTGTACTCCAGCGGCATGGTGTCCGCGCTGGAGGAACTCGGACTCGCCGGGATATTCGATGCCGTATACGGCACGTCGGCGGGCGCGATCAACGGCGCCTGGCTGTTGTGCGGGCGCGCGATCCCCGGCATGCGCTCATGGACCGATCCTGCCATCATGCGCCGTGCCATCGACCCGGCTCGGCTGCTGCGCGGGCGCCCCGCGTTCGATCTGCGGTATCTCGTGCATCAGGTGTACGACGGCATCGAACCGATGGACTTCGAGGCGATCCTCGCCAACTCCACGACGTTCCATCCGATCGCCACCGATATCCGGACCGGGCAGGCGGTCGACCTGCATCCGCACATCACCGACAAGCGGACGCTCATGCGCGCGCTGCGCGCGTCGGCGGGCCTGCCCATTCTGGCCGGACCTCCGGTCGCCCTGGGCGGTTCGGCCTTCTTCGACGGAGGTCTCTCCGAGACCGTGCCGATCCGCACCGCGGTCCGAGCGGGCGCCACCCTCGCCTTGGTCCTGCGTACCCGGCGCGTGGACGAACGGCGCCCGGCCGCGTCGCGCCTGCACCAGATCGTCGGCGGCGGTTATATGCGCGCGGTGGCTCCCGGCGCGTACCGGGCGTGGCTCGAACGCCCTCGCCAACAGGACATCGAGGATCGCGCGCTCGCCGAACTCGGCGACTCGGTACTGCAAATCCACCCGCCCCTCGGCTCTCCCGACATCGACAGCGCCGCTCGCGACACCACGCTGCTGGCCGCGGGCCTGCGAATCGGCCGCCAAGCCGTCCTCACCGCGCTGTCCGCCGTCCTCCCAGCCGCCTGAGCGGGCTCGCCGCTTCCCATCCACAGCGGGCACGCCGAGAGCATCGCGGATCCGCGTACAGGTGGCCGAGATCGACACCGCGCTCGCCGCGCCGTGCAGCGGAGTCAACCCGGTAGCGAGGTGTTCGGGCGGAGAGCATCCGTTTCCGGATCGGCACCGGCATCGCCGCGCGAAGACGTTCAGCCGAGGGCGACTCGGACGCCGTTGGACAGAACGAAGTCGTGGAGTTCCAAATGGTCGGGAGTGACCGTCGGCGGGAGGTCGAAGACGAGTTGGGTCGTGGCGGATTGCCCCGGGCGCAGCTCGAAGGAGTAGCCGAGGCGCTGTTGGGTGTTCTGCCACATGGTGGCGGTGGCGTTGTGGTCGAACGGCGTGTTCTGCGTGTCCAGCAGGCGCTGGCCCAGCGGCAGGAACCACTTCGATTCGTCGGAGATATTGCGGACGGCCAGCGTGACGATCAGAAACGAACCGGCGGCCGTCTGCAATCCGATGCGTGACACGCCCGCGTCGACCTTCGTTACGACGAATTCGAATTTGCCGTCGCGAACGGGAGTGCCGACCGGCGCCACGGCAGCCGGATCGGTCATGGGGTCGTCCCGGGACGGTCCGGGTTGTTCCACCGCCACCGCCGCGGGCGGCAGAGTCGGCGCGGGCGCGCCGGAGTCGCCGGTTCTGGTTCCCGCGGCGATCAACGCGACGCAACCGGCCGCGAACGCGAACGGCGCGAGGAACATCACGATCAGCGCGCCGATCAGCTTCGACAGCAAGCTCCGCCGACGCCGGGGGATCGGGGCGCCCGGCCGCTGGGGAACCGACCGCCGACCCGGACGCGGGACCACCGGGAAGACCTTGCGCGCCTGCGCGCGGTACGGCGGCGCGATCGGGCCGGGCTTCGGGGACAACACGCGCGCTTGCAGGGCGAGCAATCTGCCCTGCCAACCCGGCTGTCCGCCTCCAACGGCGTACGGCGCGTTTCGATACCCGCCTGCTGAATATGGCTGTCCCGCAGCGGGGTGACCAGGGACGACCGACGGACCGGCATATCCCCGCACCGGCGGACCCGATTGCGAAACGTCCTTGCCCGGGGCGGGGATCGGCCCAGGGGTGACCGTGGACCAGTCGAGCCTGGTCGCCACGAGCGTCGGCGTCGGGCCTGGCTGGGGCATGACTTTGGTCGGGGTAGGCATGCGCCGTGGCGGTGCACTCGGCGCTTCCGAGAAACGCTCTGCCGCAGCTCCAGCTGACGGACGCGGCGAAACATCTTCTCGCCCAAGGGGACCGCCGTCGCCACCCGCCCCGGGGGCCGACGGCGGCACGGCTCGCGAGTCGGGAACGCCGATCGCCGATCGCGCGGCTGCGGCGAATTCCCCGGCGGTCGCGAATCTTTCGTCCGGCTCCTTGGCCAGACCGCGGGCGATGACGGCATCCAGAGCGGCGGGGACAGCGGCGCACACCGAACCGGCTCGCGGGGGCGTCGCCATCAGATGGGCGTGCATCTGCTGTGCGGGGTCGGTGTCGCCGTAGGGCCGGGAGCCGGTCAGGCACTCGTAGAGCACGCAGGCGAGCGAGTAGACGTCGGCGCGTCCGTCCACCTTCCCGGTGAACCGCTCCGGAGCCATGTACGCGAGGGTGCCGATCGCCATGCCCGTGGTGGTCACGGCGGTCTGGCCGAGCCCGTGCGCGATGCCGAAGTCGATCAAGTAGGTGAAGCCGCTGGGGTGCACGACGATGTTCGACGGTTTGACGTCGCGGTGCACCAGCCCGCGCCGGTGCGCCACATCGAGCGCCGCGGCGACGTGGCCGATGACGCCGACCGCGACGGCCGGTGGCAGCGCTCCCTCGGCGAGTAGTTTGCCCGCCAGATCCGTGCCCTCGACGAACTGCATGTCGATGTAGAGCCGGCCGTCGATCTCGCCGAACCGGTGGATCCGGGGTACGTGCGGATCGCGCAGTTGCGCCACCGCTTCGGCTTCACGCTCGAATCGCTTGCGATATCCCGCGGCGGCGGCGAGTTCGGCAGGCAACAGCTTCAACGCCACCCGCCGCGCGGCCACCGTGTCGTAGGCGAGCCACACTTGCCCCATACCGCCCTTGCCGAGCAGTCGCTCCAGCCGGTAGCCCCCGAATCGCACCTCCCCCATCGCGAACCTCCAGTCCCCGTTGACATCTGGCCGATCCGGCCTCCCCGCGGCGCGGAACGAAAATCAGCAGGTCACCGCGCGAATGCCGTAAAAGTGGCCCTCTTCGGAGCGTAACCCCGCCCCGCGTCACACACCACTGTGGGCTCGACGACAGTCCGGCAACGGCCCGCCTACTTGCCCGGTTTGGGCTTGTCCCTGCCATGTCCCTGGTTCGCGTGATCCGGCTTGCCACGGTCATGCTTGTCGCCGGAATCCTGCTGCCCGGACCCGGTCGAGTCGTCGGCGTTCCGCACGGCGACACCGCCGGACGCGGACGACGTGGGAAGCCAGCTCGTGCGGCCCGCCGACGGAGTACAGGTGAGCACCAGGCCGTCCACAACGACGCTGTGCACGTCGACCACCGGATCGCACGGCTGGCCCGCGCCGGGCAGGACCACGATGGGCGCCGAGATCGGCGCAGGCGCGGCCGGGGCTTGCGTCGGCGGGTTCGACGGTGCCCCGTGGTCCTGGTTCGACGACGGCAGCGGCATTGTCGCCGGTCCCGCGTCGGCCGCGTCCGGCCGTCCCAGCCACAACGACCCGGCGACCGCCGCGGCGAGCGCCCCGAACGACGCCAGCGCCAGGCGTGGTCCGAGGGACGCACGCGCGCCGGGCGAGACACCGGTCGTGGGCGAGACACCGGTCCGGGGCGAGACACCGGCCCGGGGCGAGACACCGGCCCGGGGCGAAACACCGGAGGCGGCCACCGCACGGAGCGGCGGCAGCACGACGGTCGGCACCGCGGAGGCGAGCTCGACCGTGTTCGCGTCCCGGCCGGTCAGCGCCACGTGCGCGGCCGAAGCCAGTTCCCCCGCACTGGACCAGCGCTGGTCCGGGTCCTTCGCCATGCCGCGCGCGATCACCGCGTCCAGCGCGGGCGGGAGGGCCGGATTCAGCGCCGATGCCGACGGCGGGGCTTGCATGAGGTGGGCGCGCAACAGGCGTGGCGGCTCGCCGTCGTCGAACGGCCGGTGCCCGGTCAGGCACTCGAACAGCACACAGGCCAGCGAGTACTGATCCGAACGTGGGCCCGCGGCCCGGTCGAACCGCTCCGGCGCCATGTAGGCCAGCGTGCCCACCACGTTGCCGGTGGCGGTGAGCGCGGGCTGGTCGCTGCGGTGCGCGGTGCCGAAGTCGATCAGATAGACCGTGCCGCCGGGCGTCACCATGATGTTCGACGGCTTCACGTCGCGGTGCACCAGGCCGGCACGGTGCGCGATGTCGAGCGCGGCGGCCGTCTGCGCGACGATCTCGATCGCCCGCTCCGGGTCCAGCCGCCCCGAACGCCGCAGCAGCGCGGCCACGTCGCAGCCCTCGATGAACTCCATATCGATGTACAGGCGGCCGTCGAGCTCGCCGAACGAATGGATCGGCACCAGGTGCGGCCCGCGCACCTGGGTGGCTAGCCGAGCCTCCCTGGTGAACCGCTGCCGGAATTTCGGGTCCGCCGCGTACGCGGTGGGCAGCAGCTTCAACGCGACCACACGGTCGGTCGTGGTGTCGTGCGCAAGCCAGACCTCGCCCATGCCGCCGCTGCCCAGCAACCGATCGAGGCGGTAATGGCCGAACCATAGCTCGCCCATATCGATAGAACCTCCCGCTAGCCTCTTCCTCATGATCGAGCTACCCGAAATCCGGTTCGTTACCGCGAAACGCGCAAAAGCGACGTGGCGGCCATCCGATCATGTCGCAGCGAGGCCGTTCGGTGTCGCGGAATTCGGCGGAGTGCCCGCCGGCGACACGCGCGGCGGAACGGCCGAACGCTGATGGAGCCGATCGAAATCAACGCGGGCGCCTGGTATCTGCGCGCCCTTCGCGCCGACGACCGCATCGACGACCGCCCCGCGCTGGCCGCGGGCGGCATCACCGAACCGGACTACGTGGCCCGGCGCGGTGCGGGCTGGGCGGAGGAAACGCACTTCTCCTGGGCGGTCTGCGAACCGACCACAGCCGAGCTGGTCGCCGAAATCGGGGTGACGCCCGAGGCCGACGGCACCGCGAAGGTGAGCGGGTGGGCGCGCCCCGGCTACGAGGCCGCTCTGGACGCCGGGCTGACGTCCGTTCAGCGCTTCGTCGAAGGCGGTCTGGGGTTGCGTCCGGTCAGGTCCTGACCGCTGCGCAGGCCGGGCCGAGGTCAGCGCATGACGCCGGTGTGGCCCGTGGAGTAGCGGCCCGGCTGCGGCCAGATCGTGAGTCCGTGTGGCCCTTTCCCTACCGGGATGCGAGCCAGCAGATTCCAGTTGACGATGTCGATGGCGTACACCTCGTCGTGGTGTCGGCCGGACGCCCAGAAGACGCGACCGTCCGCGGAGATGTTGCCCATATCGGGACTGCCGCCGCCGGGCACGAACCACTTGCGCACGAGCCCGTTCGCCGCGAAGTCCCACACCGAGACGCTGCCTTCGTGCCGGTTGGTGATGAGCATCTGCGCGGAATCGCGGGTGATGTAGAGGCCGTGGGCGCCCTTGCCGGTCGGCACGAATCCGGTGTTCTCGAAAGTGTGCGCGTCGAACAGGTAAATGCCGTCGGCGGTCATGTCGGCGACGAAGAAAGTGTGGCCGTCCGGGGACAGCTTCACGTCCTGCGGCATGCCCGAGCGACCGCGGGGCAGATCGACCAGCTTGACGACTTTGCGCTCGGCCACGTCGAAAACCAGCATGCGGCCGCTGAATTCGCACGAGACCAGGGCGAAACGGCCGTCGGCCGTGAAGTCCATGTGGTCGACTCCGGCGCAGTCGGGCACCGCCATGGCATGCGTCTTCTGCCAGGTTCGCGGATCGTAGAAATCCAGCGACTTGTCCGCCTCCGCGACCACGAGCGCGTACCGGCCGTCCGGCGTGTAGTACATGTTGTAGGGATCGCGCACAGGAAACGGTTCGCCCGGCTTGCCCGTCCTCGGGTCGATCGGCAACAGGCTGCCCGCGCCGATCGGCAGATCGTTGGTGACGTAGAGCGTCTGCAGGTCGTACGACGGGACGACGTGTTGTGGTTCCGAGCCGCCCGCCGCATAGGTGTCGATCACTCGAAAGGTCTCGGGATCGATCACCGAGACCGTATTCGACTTGCTGTTGGGCACGTAGACGAGCGGGCGGTGGTCGGCCACGGTGGGGCTGAGCTCTCGGTCGGCCACGTACACGTCGGTCGCTGAGAGCGGCGGCGGCATCCCCGGCAGCGGATCGGTCATGTGCGGTGGGAGCACGCCTGTAGTGGGGGCCGCCGCGGCGGCCGGGGTCGCGACGGTGATCTGGGCGGTCCGGCTCTGCTCGTCGCCCACCGTGCCGGCGTCACCGGCCGCGCAGCCGGCCGGCGCCGACAGCAGCAGCATGGAGACGACGAGGTGGGGCGCGCAACGCCGAAACATCCGCTGTCGGTTCACCTGCTGCACCTTGTCGGAGCGTGGTGAAGACGAGATGACATGGGTGCGAAGCCTAGGAGCCGAATCCGGAATTCCGGCGCACCCGCGCCGGAGTGCACCGGAATGTCCGGATCGAACCTCCGTGCGTTATTCGAGGCTGGTCAGCACCCGATCCAGCGCGTCGACGGCCTCGTCCAGTTCGGCGCCGGTGACCGTCAGCGGAGGACGGAACCGGATGCCCCGCTCGCCGGTGCCGAGGATCAGCACGTGCTCGCGCTCACGCAGCGCGGTGAGCACCTCGTCGCGCAGCCGGGAGGACGACAGGGTGATCGCGCACATCAGGCCGCGCCCGCGCGGCTCGCTGACATCGGCGTGCCGGGCGGCGAGCGCGCCAAGTCGTTCGAGCAGGTGCGCCCCCAACGGCCGGGAGCGTTCGATCAGCGCGTCCTGCTCCAGCACCTCCAGGGTGCGCCTGCTGCGCACCATGTCGGCCAGGTTGCCGCCCCAGGTCGAGTTGAGCCGGGAGCTGACCGCGAAGACGTTGTCGGGCACCTCGTCCACCCGTCCACCCGCCATGACGCCGCACACCTGGGTCCGCTTACCGAACGCGACGACGTCCGGCGCCAAGCCGAGTTGCTGATAGGCCCAGGCCGTTCCGGTCATGCCTACGCCGGTCTGCACCTCGTCCAGCACGAACAGCGCGTCGTTCTCGTGACACAACCGTTGCACGGCCTGCAGGAACTGTGGACGCAGATGCCGGTCGCCGCCCTCGCCCTGGATCGGCTCGGCGATGAAACACGCGATGTCGTGCGGGCTTTCCTCGAATGCCCGCCGCACCTGGGTCAGCGCGGAGGCCTCCGCCTCCTCGACGTCGAACGCGTCGGTGAGATAAGGCGACTTGACGCGCGGCCAGTCGAATTTCGGGAAGCGCGCGGTCTTCACCGGATCGGTATTGGTGAGCGACATGGTGTAACCGGTGCGGCCGTGGAACGCGCCGGTCAGGTGCAGCACTTTGGCGCCGAGTTCCGCTGGGTGGCCGTGTGCTTCGTTGTGCCTGCTCTTCCAGTCGAACGCGATCTTGAGGGCATTCTCCACCGCGAGTCCGCCGCCATCGATGAAGAACAGATGCGGTAGCCGCGGATCGCCGAGCACCCGTACGAACGTCTCGACGAAGCGGGCCATCTCGACGGTGTACACATCGGAGTTGCTCGGCTTGTTCACCGCCGCGGTGAGCAGCTCGGCCCGGAACTGGGCGTCCTCGGCCAGAGCGGGGTGGTTCATGCCCAGCGCGTTGGACGCGAAGAAGCCGAACATGTCCAGGTAGGGGCTGCCGTCGCGTTCGTCGACGAGGCGGCAGCCACGGGAACGGGTGAGGTCGAGGACGAAGTCGAAGCCGTCGGCCAGGATGCTCGCCGACAAGATCTCGTGCACCCGGGCGGCGGGGGTGACCGCCGGGCGGGTGCGTTCCAGTTCGATGGTCACGCCCTGAGGGTACGTAAAAATTTACGGAACCTCTACAACATGGCGGATTAATTACACCAAATCGTCACTTGTCATAGAATGTCTGAAGGATGATGGTGCTCCTGGTGCGCACATTGGCGGTGGCTCTGATCTCTTGGAGCAACTGCTCGAGGTGCCGCGGGGACGCCACGCGCACCAGCAGGATGTAGCTCTCCTCACCGGCCACCGAATGGCAGGCCTCGATGCCGGGGATGTGCTGCAACACCGCCGGCGCGTCATCGGGTTGCGACGGGTCGAGAGGAGTGATCGCGACGAATGCCGACAGCAGCTGGCCGAGGGCTTCCGGATCGACGTGCGCGGTGTACCCGCGGATCACACCGCGCGCCTCTAATCGGCGGACCCGTGACTGCACCGCGGACACCGACAGACTCGCCTTTTCGGCCAGGTTCGACAGAGTGGCCCGTCCATCGGCCATCAGTTCACGAATCAGCAGGCGATCGATGTCATCGAGTACGGGTCTTGCCGGTGTATCCGCCATCAGCGAAGGCTAACTCAGGCAGCCCGCCTCATGTCCGGAACCTGACCTCCACCCTCCCGCTATGTGGGACAGACACGCCGCGACGCGGCCGAAAGGTATGGCGGAACAACAGATGACCGATGTACTCGACGACCAGGCCACCCAGCGACTCGCCGCCCGCGCGGAAGCGGTGCTGCGCCAATTGGGCGCGCCGCCACCGGAACCCGGCGATCTGCCCGCACGCACTCCGATCACCGGAGGGCAGCTGACCACCGTGCGATCCAGCTCGCTCGACGAGGTCGACGCCGCGATCGGCCGGGCCGCTACCGCCTTCCGCGCCTGGCGCGGTGTTCCAGCGCCCGTCCGGGCCGGGGTCGTGCGCAGCCTCGGTCGGCTGCTCACCGCGCACAAGAGCGACCTGGCCGAACTCGTCACGCTCGAGGCGGGCAAGATCCCCGCCGAGGCCGCGGGTGAGGTGCAGGAGATGATCGACGTCTGCGAATTCGCCATCGGCCTGTCCCGGCAGCTGTACGGCCACACCATGCCCTCGGAGCGTCCTGGCCACCGGTTGATGGAAACCTGGCATCCGCTCGGCGTGGTCGGGGTGATCTCGGCGTTCAACTTCCCGGTCGCGGTCTGGGCATGGAATACGGCGATCGCGCTGGTCTGCGGCGACACCGTGGTGTGGAAGCCGTCGGAGACGACGCCGCTGACCGCGCTGGCCTGTCACGCGCTGCTGCGGCGAGCGGCCCGCGAAGTGGACGCGGACCCCGAGATCCATCAATTGATCCAGGGTGCGAGCGCCATCGGCTCCCGCCTGGTCGACGACGAGCGGGTAGCGCTGGTGAGCGCGACCGGCTCGGTGCGGATGGGTCGGCTGGTGGCGCCACGGGTGGCCGAGCGGCTCGGGCGCTGCCTGCTGGAACTGGGCGGCAACAACGGCGCGGTCGTCACCGCGTCCGCGGACCTCGACCTCGCGGCGCGAGCCATCGTGTTCGCGGCGGCGGGCACGGCCGGGCAGCGCTGCACGACACTGCGCAGGCTGATCGTGCACCGAAGCGTGGCCGGCCCGCTGCTGGACCGACTCGAACGGGCCTACCGGCAACTGTCCGTCGGCGATCCGTTCGACGACGGGGTGCTGGTCGGGCCGCTGATCGACGGCAAGGCATACACCGGAATGCGCGCGGCACTCGACAAGGCCGTGACCGACGGTGGCGAACTGGTCTGCGGCGGCGAGCGAGTCGATGGGTTCGGTGACGACGCCTACTACGTGCGGCCCGCCATCGTGCGCATGCCCGCCCAGACCGCGGTGGTGCGGGAGGAGACCTTCGCGCCGATCCTCTACGTGCTCACCTATGACGACTTCGATCGCGCGATCGCCCTGCACAACGAAGTGCCGCAGGGCCTGTCGTCCGCCGTCTTCACCACCGACCAGCGCGAGGCCGAACGCTTCCTCGCCGCCGACGGATCCGACTGCGGGATCGCCAATGTCAACATCGGTACCTCGGGCGCCGAGATCGGCGGCGCTTTCGGCGGCGAGAAGCAGACCGGCGGCGGACGCGAATCCGGCTCGGACTCCTGGAAGTCGTACATGCGCCGAGCCACCAATACCGTGAACTACTCCACCGAACTCCCCCTCGCCCAAGGCATCGAGTTCGGCTGAACGCCACACCCCTCCCCGGCTGCCACACCTGCGGCGGCTGCCACATCCTGACCGGCTCGGCTGCCATGCGGGTGCCATAAACCGCATGGGCCGACGTTTCCCGAGCCCAGCGGGGCACTATGGGATCCGCTGTGGGTGGGCAGCCCGGTTCGGACGCCACCCGGCCACCGGGCGGTAGCGCGCCCGAAGTCATTCAGGAGGGGAACTATGCGATCCATCATCCGCGCGGCCGCGGCACCGTTGGCCGGCTTCGCCATTCTGCTGTCCGGCATACCGTTCGCGGCGGCGGCTTCCGCCGTCGTTCCGGGCCCGAGTTCCGCCGTCGTCCTGAGCGAGCGGCCCGCGACGGTGACCGAGATCGACTTCGACGCGGTGGCGGGGCGCCGCCCCCACTACATCGCGGGATACACCGATCACGCACGCCAGCGAATGGCCGAGCGCCGGATCAACGAGGATCAGGTCGAGTCCGCCATCTACAGCCACTACGAGGGGCAATGGCAGCCCGAGCACCGCACCTGGCTGGTGACCTGGGGCGGAGTCTCCGTGGCGATCAACGAGGACGCCTACATCGTCACGGTGATGTAGCGGTCTTCCGAGCCGGCAACTGCCGATGACAGCCCGCATGTGTGTGGCGCTCGCGGCACCCGATGGCGAGTTCCCCGGAAAGGCTCGCCTCGAAGGACACCCGGATGGGGACGTACGACGAAAACCTCAACCGGATTGGTGACTGACTTGGATCGTCCGAACGACCGGATCCCGGCTGCTCCGGCCGCCGCCGGAACGTGGCAAATACGCTTCGAACCGGGGATCACGAAGGAGAACGTCGAGCGTATCGCGAATTACGCGGTCGCAGAGGGCATGGCCCCTGCGGACTCGGCGGCTTTCCTCCGGACGGGGCGAGACCCGCGGTTCTGGTTTTCGGGCGTCCTCGACAGCACCGAAGTGGATGCTTGCCGCCAGGTCTTGCGCAAGGTGGTGAACAACGAGCCGACGGCCGGCCAGGACTTGGCACCGATCCGCGGGCTCATCCAACGGTTCGACGACTGGTTGCGAGACCTGGCGTATCCGCGCGAGGAAATCTATGACGCGGACGACAGTTTCTTCGACTTCGACTGACACGATTGGAGCACCATCATGGCCGAGCCCGCAGCGCATCGGTGGCAGATCCTCTTCCCGGATGGCCTGACCGAAGAGCAGGTGGCCCGGTTGGCCCGGTTCGCGGCCGACAACGGCATCGAAGAGCCGATGCACGGCATCGACGACCGGGCGACGTTCCGCTATGACTACGACCGGGCGACGGTCGAGCTGTACCGCCACATCTTCCAGAAAGTCCTCGACGGCGCCGCACTCACCGCGAGCAATCAGCTCGTTCTCGTCGACTTCCTGGCGGAACTCGACGACTGGCGCACGGCGTCCATCGCACCGGATTGACCCGCCCGCCCCGCGGGCGCTGACCGCGCTCGTCGGCACCGGCGAGTGCAGGATCGAGATCGAATGACGGTGATCATCGCTGCGCAGCCGCGTCAGGAACAAGACGATGCCCCGGCGGTGCGCGCGTGGCACCCACTGACGCGCATCGCATTCCGCTTCTGTTTCGGCTATTTCGCTCTCTACTGCTTGTGCACCCAGGTGATCAGCCCCTTGCTCGGGTTCGTGAGCAGACCGTCCGCGGGACTGAGCGCAGGACTGCTGCCCGCTCCCCTCGTGGACTGGGCCGCCGCGCATGTCTTCGGCGTGCACGAACCGCTGGTGCACGAAGCGACCGCGAGCAGCGACCGGACCTACGACTGGGTGCTGCTGTGCTGTCTGTTGGTCATCGCTGCCGTGGCCACCCTCGTCTGGACCGTTCTGGATCGCCACCGAGCTGCCTACCCGGCGCTGCTCGTCTGGTTCCGGCTATTTCTGCGGTTCACGCTTGCGGGGCAGCTGATGCTGTACGGCACAGCGAAAGTGTTGTTGACGCAGATGCCGTCACCACCGTTGACCACGCTGGTGACGCCGTTCGGCGAGCTGACGCCGATGGGGTTGCTCTGGTCGTCGGTCGGCGCCGCACCTGCCTACGAGATCATGATCGGCAGTTTCGAAGCCATCGGCGGCATGCTGCTCGTGCTGCCGCGTACGACGACCCTCGGCGCGCTGCTCGGCACCATCGGCTTGACCCAGGTCTTCGTGCTGAATCTGACCTACGACGTACCGGTCAAGTCGATGTCGTTACATCTGTTGTCGATGAGTGTCTTCCTGCTGGCGCCAGACCTCGGCAGGCTGCTGAACGTGCTTTTGTCCCATCGACCGGTCGGGCTGTCGACCCTGCCTGCACTGTTCGAGACCCGCCGGTTGAACCGCATGGCATTACTCGGACAGATACTGCTGGGGCTGTGGATCGCGATCCCCATTGCGCAGGACTGTCTGGTCGCGTGGAGCGAACATGGCGAAGGGCGACCGAGGCCTCCGATGTACGGAATATGGCAGGTGGATCGGCTGGTATCGGACGGCCGTGAGGTGCCGCCGCTCGTCACCGATGACCGACGCTGGCGGCGCGTGTTCTTCGAATACCCCGGCGAGTTCAAGGTGCAGCGTATGGACGACTCCATCACCGCCTACCGAGCAACCGTCGACCTGGCCAACCATCGGTTGGATCTGAGCCGGTACGACTTGCCGAACGTCATCTCGACGCTGACGCTCGAAACCCCGACAGCGGACAGCGCGCGATTGTCCGGCACGCTCGAGGGTCACCGCGTGGAGATCGGGCTTCGGCATCTCGACACAGGCACATTTCCATTGCTGAGCCGCCGGTTCCACTGGGTGCAGGATTACCCGTACAACCCGAACAGCCGCTGAGCCACCCGACTTCCTAGCCCGCGAACTTGCAGAGCGCCAGCGCGCGGCTGCGCAGGGCGCCGAGACTGATCTTGTCGCCCCCGGCACCGTTCGCGCGCAGGGGTTCGATACTGGCCAGCCCGGCTTGTTCTGCTCTTTCGTTGAGCGCGTACGCCTTTCCGTCCGGAGCGACGAACACCGCAACCTCGCCCGCGCGGCATTCGATGGTGCCGTGCGCGATCGTGAACGGCCACAGGTAGCCGAGGTTCTCACTGGCCACCGCTTGGCTGTTGGATGTCGGCTCGGGCACCGGAACCGGATTCGGATGATCCGGGTCCTTGGCCCCCGAACCGCCACCACACGCCGCGACGGCCAATACACCGCAGGAAACCACACCGATCACTAGACGCCGAATCATCGTCCCCTCCTCCGAGCACAGTGGAATTCTTCTATCCATAACGTTGCGCACTGCCACCTTTCGGTTCATGAGCAGCGATGGCAGCCGCGGCGAATAAGGTCGAGAACAGGCCCCACCCGACCCAGGAGAGTTGTTGTCCGTTCACCGGCCGTCCCGGATCGATATCGTGTGCGCGACGTTCAACCGTTCCACGGCGATCCGGGCAACGATAGACAGCGTATTGGCGCAGACCGTCGCCGACTGGACGCTGCTCGTCGTCTCGGACGGCTCCACCGACGACACCGACGACGTCGTCCGCGCCTATCGCGACCCGCGGATACAACTGCTGCGCGTCGGCCCCTACGGGCACCCCGGAGGGCCGCGCAATGCGGGGGTCGCGGCAGCGACGGCGCCGTATGTCGCGTACCTGGACCACGATGATCGGTGGTCACCGATCCACCTCGCGACACTGCTCGGGCTGCTCGACGGCGGCGCCGCGCTCGCCGCCACCGGCTGCATACGGGTCGACGAGTCCGACGCGGAGCTGGATCGCAGTGGCTTCACCGATCTGATCTGGCATCCCGAATTGCAGACCACCAATGCCATGTTCGAGCCGACCCGCGTCGGTCACGTGCGAAAGCTGCTGGCGGAGGTCGGTTACTGGACGACCGAACACGCCGGATACGAGGACTGGGATCTGTGGTTTCGCTCGGCCCGGCACGGCTTCGACTTCGCGGTCGCCGCCGAGCGCACCGCGCTCCTTACGGTCGGCCCGCACACGAGGCGCAACGGACTTCGCCCGCCGCAGGCGGTCGTACTGCAGTGGGTGGACAGCCAGGCCGAGGCCGAAGCGGTTCTGCAGGCCATCGGAACGGACGAACACCGCAGTGCCGCCCGCGCGATTCATCTCACCGAACTCCGCGATTGGTATGCGGCTCTTGCCGATTCCAGCCGCTACCGCACGGCAGAGGGCATAGTCCGCGACGAGGTCGACGACAAGCTACGCGAGTTCTTCGTTCAACAGGGGAAACACTGTCTGCTGGAGGAGCTGGGTAGCACGGCCGTGGGCGGCCGATACGCCATCCTGCTTCCGCTGTGGTGCGCCACCGACCAGCACGCACAAGCGATCGGTGGTGTGCTGCGTGCCCGGTTCCCACGTCAGCACGCTTACCTGCGGACACTCACCGGCGGCGCGACGGCGTGATCACGGCGTCCCCGCCCTGGCGGTTCGCAGCAGAGCGATATAGCCGTCGTCCAAGGTCGGAGCAACCGGACGCGAGCCGGGCGGCGGCGTCGGTCCGACGATCCGGTACTCCGGTCCCTCGGCGGTGCTGGTGACGTTCACCACGGTGAAGTCGCCGCGCGGCTCGTGGGAGGCGCGCACCAAATGCGTCCGGCCCTCGGCCAGGGCAACCAATCCGGGCGTCGTGCCGTGATAGGCCATCCGGCCTTCGGTCAGCACGGCCGCCATCGGGCAACTGTGCGCCACGTCGTCGAGGATGTGGGTGGAGAGGACTACGATCCGATCGCCGCCGAGCCGGCCGAGCAGAGCGCGAAAGCGAATCCGCTCCTCGGGGTCGAGTCCGGCCGTTGGTTCGTCCACGATGATCAGCTTCGGGTCCCCGAGCAGTGTCTGCGCGATACCGAGTCGGCGTTTCATGCCACCGGAATACCGGCCGATCCGTTGCGCACCGGCCGAATCCAATCCGACCCGCTCCAGCAAGCTGTCGATCTGAGACCACCGGTTCCGTTTGTCGTCGACACCCTTGAGCAGAGCGACATAGTCGAGGAACTCTCGTCCGGTCAAGTCCGCGTAGAGCGTGAGCTCTTGCGGCAGATAGCCGAGCAGCCGCTTCACAGCGGTGCGACCCGCGGTGGTGGACAGGTCGTGGCCGCAGACCGATACCGTCCCCGAGGTCGGCCGAATGGTTCCGGTCAGGATCCGGATCAGGGTGGTCTTGCCCGCTCCGTTGGTGCCGAGCAGTCCGGTCATGCCTTCAAGGACGGTCAGGTCTATCTCGTGCAAGGCGACCGTGCCGCCTCGATAGACCTTGGTGACGTTGCGCAGGGTGATGGTCATCCGAACTCCATTCCAGCTCAGCGGCTCTCGGCCAGCAGCAGATGGCCGACGAGAAAGGCGAGCGCCGTGGTCGCGAGGGTGATTCCGAGCGCGGCGACTCCATGGAGGAAGCCGGGCGCCGGATGCAGCCAGCCGCCGTCCTGACGGGCCAGCGTGACGTCCAGCCATTGCGCCGCTTGGTAGTCGCCGAGCGGGGACAGCACTGTCCTGGCCACCGTCGGGAGAGGGATCAGTGGCGTCAGCACCGTAGCCCAGTACCAGAACGGTAAGAGCAGCACGCGTACGACGGTGCTGGGCAGCAGCAGGCTCGCGACGTTGGCCAGGACGGTGAGCAGCAGCGATCCCGGCGCCACGATCGTCAGCAGTCCGACTGCCGCCGCAACCGACAGCTCCGGCTCGCCGGTGGTGATAGTCAGCCACGCGCCCATGGCCGACAAGACGAGCGCGCTGGGAATCGACGCGATCAGCCACGGCCCGAGAAGGACACCGAGAGACCTGATCCCACCGCCTGCTGGGGTGGCCCCGAACAATTCGCGCAGACCGGGTCTGCGCTGCCCGGCCAAGCGGTCGGCCAGCGCGATGGCGATGCCGAGGGAACCGAGGAAATTTATCAGCAGAGCGGTGTCACCGATCGCGGCCATCTCCCCGCTTCGGTTCCGGCCGTGCGGAAAGCCGCCGAGTACCATGATCAACGCGGTGAGCGGGAGCAGCGACAACCACAACACCCGCTGCCGGAGTGCGAGCGTCGCCTCATAGCGGATGGTCGCACCCAGCCCCAGGAAGGCGCTCATCGGTGTGCTCCGCGCAACTGTGCCTCGCTGTCGGTGACGCGCAGGAGGGTCGGCCGGACGCACGACGCCGCGAGGGCGAGCAGTAGCACCGCCTGAGTGTGCCGCGCGACCTCGCTCAGCAGCAACAGTTTGACCAACCACGCCGTCGTGACGACGGCGGAGGCTCCACTGGTGGAACCGAAACCGGCGCCGACCCAAGTCGCGATGCTGATCAGCGCGAGCGCGAAGACCAGATTGCCCGCCAGGACGGCGGGCCCATCGGTGACCATCGCGGACAGGCCGCTCAGCACCAGGGCGCAGGCCGTCGTACCGAGGACGAGTGCGACCCGCCGCCCGACGGTCACCGGGTACGGCGTCGGCACACTCAGCTGCAACTCGATCGACCGCTCTCGCCCTACGGCTGTCGCACAAGCCAGTCCCGCCACCAGCGGGATGGCTTCGAACGCGGCGCTCCACAACACTTCGTCGGCGCCGAACACGGCCGACGCGAGGGCGATCAACGCGGCCACCAGCAGCGGAAGGGCCAGCACACCTCCCCCGCAGCGGCGAGCTTCGTACAGCCAGATCGGATTCACATCGTGGTGGTAGCGGGTCGGCGCGAATGGGTTCATCCGACCACCGCGTCGTATCGCGGCCTGCTCATCCCGACCGCAGCGACGACCAGCAGCAGCGCCGCGAGCACGAGCGATGCCGTCGAGGTGGACCACAGTGGCTCGATCAGCGCGCCGATTCGTCGCGCCGGACCGGCATCCGAGGACGCGGCGGCGCCGAGCAGCCATACGACTGCCCCGGCCACGGCCCCGATCTGCGCGGAACGCCAGACCGCGCAGACGACACCGACCGCCGAGGCGAACATCGCCGGACCGAGCCAGCCCGCGATCATGGCCGAGACGTCCGACGCCGCGCCCAGGCGGTTCGCCACCACGGAGGTGAGCAGCGCGAGCGCGGTGTCGGCGAGCAGAACCAGCACCAGCCTGCACGCGAACACCACGGCGGGCGGGATGGGCAGAGTGCCGAACAACTCCAGCCGCGGATCCGATCGCGATCGGCACGCGGTCAGGGTTCCGGCCTGGAACACCAGGGTTACCGCAAGGCCGAACACGGTCGGCGCGAACTCGCTTCGCTTCGTCACCACGGCCACGACGACGCACCCCACGAAGCCGAGCACGCTCAGCACGAGCAGCGCGCGCGGCAGTAGGCGCAGCTGTGCGCGCACCAGCGCCGCGGCCACCGACATCGCCCCGGGCCATCCGAGGGCCCGCGCTCGCCTCGGCGTGGACCACGGCATGCCGAGGGCATCGCCGAGCAGCGCATCGAAGGAAGGGGTGCGGAACACACCGGCCGATGCGGCGGAGGCCTGCCGCGCGGCGACTGCCACGTTCTGCCAGCCCTCGGCGCGGGTCTGACAATCAGGACAGGCACTCAGGTGCGCGGCGGCGGCATCGTCGCGTCCACCGACCAACTGGTCATCCGAAAGATGCGGCCCCCATGAGATCGGGGAAGTCACTTCTCACCTCCATATCGGGTGGACAGGTCGGCGGTGGTGCCGGCCAACGCCAGCGCCAACCGCCTACGGGCATGGGACATCCGGCTCTTCACCGTGCCGACCGGGATACCGAGGATCGCGGCGACGTCCGGATAGGACAGGTCGTCGACCAGGACGAGCAGCAACACCTCACGCAGATGCTCGGGCAGTTCGCGGATTCCCGCGACGAGATCGCCCCTGGCGGCATTGGCCAGGACGATGTCTTCGACGGTGCCGGTCCGGTCGGACAGTTCCGCGGTCTCGTCCAGGTCGACCGTCACCAGCACGGACTTGCGCAAATAGTTGTGGGCCTGACGCTTCGCGACGCCGAACAGCCAGCCGCGCGCCGACGACTCGCCGCGGAAGCTGTCCGCCGAGCGCCAGACGGCGAGCCAAGTCTCCTGCAGGATCTCCTCGGCGACCCCGCTCTGCGTCGTCATCCTGCGAACCAACCGCAGCATCGTCGGCGCGTGCCGCTCGTAGAGCACGCGCAAACATGCCTGGTCCCCCCTTGCCACCGCGGCCAGCAGCGCTTCGTCCGAGTCCACACCCACTTGTGTAGCGGTCGGGTTCCGAATGGTTCAACCGCGGCGGGGGCGAGATTCGGGCGGCGGTGCCCGGCGCATGTTGGCAGCCAAGGCGCGGCTGCCAGATACCGATCGCGACGTTGTACCGCCGCAGGGGCGCTGCTTTTCTCGATACCCGGGGGGACAGCACCGGCCGCAGGGCCCGGTGGGATCGCTGGGCCTCCCTCGGCCGAGTCGTTCGATCGGCCGGGCACTCGCCTCAGAAGGGAGAACACCGTGAGTACGGCGTCCGTGGAACCGGTGGAGACAGTGGAAACCGTCGACCTGTTCGATCTCGACATCCGTGTGGGTGTCGGCAACATCCAGGGCAACGCGGCGGTCACCAGCTGGTCGTACTGCACCCCCGGCTGCACCAGCTCGGGTGGCGGCAGCGGCTGCAGCCACTGCTGTTGATCCTGAGGTCCGGGTCGAGCACCGCCGCTCGGCCCGGACACCCCACATCATCGAACACTTCGAAGGAATTGGGCTGGTGTCGGATTCGATCTTCCGCGCATGGGACGTCTTCCTGCTTCGGGCTCCGCTGCGCGTCGGGGGCAGCGGCGTGCCGACGACGGGCAGCCACCTCGACATCGTGCGGGCCGCGGTGGCGGACCACGAGCTGCGCGCCGCGATCACGCTGGCGACGCCGAGTCTCGGCCGCCTGCTCGATCGCGTCCACCGTGGAGAGCACGCGGAGATCAAGGCGAACCAGTTGCGGCGCGCCGCCCTGGCGGTGCTGCGCTACGACATCAGAACACGCACCCGACCGACTCCGTTCGGGGTCTTCTCCGGTGTGGCGGGCGGGCGCTTCGGCTCGTCGGCGAAGCTCGATCGCGGCACCGCCCACCGCACCAGGACGCATCTCGACATGCAGTGGCTCCTCGGTGTCGTGCACGACTTGCAGACCCTTCCGGGATTGTTGCCCCACTTGCGTGTTCGTACCCACACTGCGCTGACCCGTCACGGCGAGCGGGTCGTGCTCGATTGTCCGTCCCCGCTGGGTGCGCCACTGGACGGAGCGACCCGATCGGTCGTCTCGATACGCAACTCGCCCGTGGTGGAGGTGGTGCTCGACGCGGCCGCGCGCACCGTCGCGGTAGGTGAGCTCACCACGACGACCGCGACGCGGTTCGGCGCCCCACCGACACGTGTCGCCGAATTGATCCGAATGCTGGTGGAGCAGGAATTCCTGCTTACCGATCTGCGGCCGCCGCTGGACGGCGGCGATCCGCTGTGCCATGTGATCGAGGTTCTCACCGAGATCGACCAGCCTGCGGCGCCGATCGCGAACGCGTTGCGCGCACTGCGCGAAATCGACGAGCACCGGCGGTCGAGCGACCGGCTACCACTGGGTCCCGGTACCGCACGGCTGATCGAGACAGCCGACTTGGCGCGCGAATTCCACGCCCACGAGACGCCACTGCACATCGACACCGCCTTGGATGTCGAGGTTCAGCTCCCCGACGAGGTACGCACCGAAGTCGAGCGGGCGGCGGCGCTGATGTGGCGGATGTCGGCACCCAAGCTCGGGCTCGCAGCGCTGCGGGACTATCACGAGAAGTTCCTGGAGCGCTACGGTACCGATCGGATCATCGGCATCCGTGAACTCCTCGATCCCGCCCGGGGCCTGGGTGCGCCCGCCGGATACAGCTGGCCGAACAGTGAAGAGGCGGCGGAGCGGGCGATCGACCGCGACGCGTCCCGGATTCGGTTGTTGCACCGCCTGATCGGCACCGCCCTGCGCGATGACGCCCGTGAGATCGAGCTGTCCGACGAGCTGCTCGACGAGTTGATTCCCGGCGACGAGCCCGCCGCCGACATACCGAACTCGTGCGAGATCACCTTCCACGTCATCGCACGATCGCTGGACGCGTTGTCCGCCGGTGACTTCCGTGTCGTGGTAGCCCCGAGTCCAGGCTCGCACCACGCCGGAGCGACCCTGGCCCGGTTCGCGGACCTGCTGCCGCCGGACCTCCGTGCGCACGTCGCGGCGGAGTCCGCCGCGATTCCGGTCCATGTCACGAATGCCGCCCGGGTCGATCTGTCCTTCATGCCCCGGTCCGGCAAGGCCGCGAACCTCGCGCATTCCACGGTGCACAGCGGTGTCCGGATCAGCGTCGGTCTGCCCGATGCTCCCGGTATCGACGAGATCCCGCTTGCCGACGTGGCCATCGGCGCGACGACGGAGCGAATATGCGCGATACATTTGCCGACCGGCCGTGAGATCGTTCCAGTGCTCAACACCATGATCAGCCCGATGACGCAAGCGCCCAACGTCTCCCGGCTGCTCTGGGAGATCGGGCTCGAAGGCCAACGGTTGTGGGAGCCGTGGACCTGGGCCGGCTTGTCGGAACTGCCGTTCGTGCCGCGTGTCCGGCACCGCCGCCTCGTCCTGGCGCCCGCGGTATGGCGTATGGACGCGCTGATCGATGTGCCCGAATCGGAATTCGCCGCCGCGGTCGATCAGTGGCGCCGCCAATGGCGGGTGCCGGATCGAATCCTGGCCGTACAGATGGATCAACGGCTGCTGTTCGACCTGACCGATCCGGCGCATCTGGAACTGCTGTGGGACGAGCTGCGCAAGGACCCGGCCATCGTCGCCCACGAGGTGCCCGGCGACGACGACTTCACCGACGGAATCCACGGACACGCGATGGAGGTGGTCGTCCCACTGTCGCGCCGCGACGCACGACCGGCCCGATCGCCGCACGGCGGGTACCTGGAAGCGGACCGCCGACCGGCCGGACTCGGAAGCGACTGGCTGTCTCTCGCGTTGTACCTGCCGGCGTCGCGCCAGAGCGACTTCCTCCGCGTTCACTTGCCGGAACTGGTCGAGCAGGCACGCCGGCATGGTTGCGACCGCTGGTTCTTCATCCGGTACACCGACCCCGACGGGCCGCATCTACGGGTTCGCTTCCACGGCGTGCCGGACGAGATCTGGGGCGCTGTCGTACGCCCGCTCGGCCGGCGACTCGACGACTTGCACCGCGGTGGTCTGATCCGAGCTCATCGCCTCGACCAGTACGACGCCGAAACCGAACGATACGGCGGTGCGGCGGCGATGGCCGCAGCCGAGCGGGTGTTCGAAGCCGACAGCGAGGCCGCGATCCGCTTCTTGGATCTGGTCGAGGAGCCCACGTGCACCCACTCGCTGGACGCATTCGCGGCGGTTTCCGTCGCTGCGATCGCTGACGCTTTCGGGTTGCCAGAGGCGGACCCGGCAGGTCACGGCGCCCGGAGCGACGACGCGGCGATGGCCTGGCTGTCGATGACGGGCTCACGCAAGACCCTGCCCGGCACATACCGGGTGGATGCGCAGCGCTGGCGCGGGATCGTCGACCCTTACGGCGGGTGGAGCACGCTGCGCGCCGACCCGCACGGCGCGGCGGCGCTCGAGGCACTCCGGCCACGAGACGCGGCCGTCGGCGAACTGCGCCTCGCATCAGCGGGCAGCAGGACCCGGCCCCACCGGCTCATCGGCAGCCTGATGCACATGACCTGCAATCGGCTCTTCGGTGGGGACAGCGATCGGGAGCGGGCAGCCGTCGCCATCGCACGCGGAGCGGTGCAGGACAACTTCAACAGGAGGAGCTACGCGCGATGAGCAACGTCGATCAGCGGCAGGTCGGCACGGTGGCCGAGCGGGCCGCCGAAATAGTGTCGCTCGTTGCCGCCCGTCTCCGCGACCCCGCCGCCGTCGCCGGCATAGCCGGCCGTCCGGACAACCGCGATCCCATCTACGGCGCCGGCATGTGGGGCCCGACGACCTTGTCCAACGGCCTGCCGGGTACGGCGCTGTTCTACGCTGAGTTGGCCGCAAGAATTCCCGACTGGTTCAGCGTCACTCATCGGCATGTGCAAGCGGCGGGGGCCGTGCTGCCCGATCAACCGAGCCGGGGCTTGTACGCGGGACCGGCTTCCTTGCTGGCGGCCACCCAGACCTGCAGCGACCACTATCCCGGTCTGCGGCGCAGGCTCGCCGCCTGGCTCGCCGCTGATCAACTGACCCGGCTGCGGCAATGCCGCGCCGCGCCGGTACCCGGCATCTCCTGGGAGTGCTACGACATAGTCAACGGCTTGTCCGGCACGGCACGGCTGCTGCTCGATTCGGTCGAGGATCCCGTCGAGAACGACACGCAGGTCGAGCACGCCCTGCGGGAGACGCTCGGTTACCTGGTGACCATCAGCCAGCCGATCACCGTCGATGGCCATGAAGTACCTGGTTGGTGGGTCCCCGCAGCACGGCAAGCAGTCGAGCAGGACCGACGCGACTACCCGCGTGGTGACTTCAATCTGGGTCTCGCGCACGGAATTCCAGGGCCGGTCATGATCATGTCGCTGGCCCTACGCCGTGGCCACGAGGTGCCGGGCCTGCGAGAGGCTCTGGTGCGAATGGTCACGTGGTTGATCCGGTGGATACGCACCGACGACCAGGGCACGTACTGGCCCTGCCGAGTCGGATTCGATGACGAAGTCGCCGCCGCACCGCCGCGCAGCCTGTTCACGCGGACCGCCTGGTGCTACGGCGCGCCGGGAGTCGCGGCGGCGGTGCACCATGCGGGCGAAACCCTCGGCATCGCCGAGTGGCGCCTGCACGCCGTCCGTGCTCTACACGATGCCCTCGCCAGGGACGAATCGCGCTGGACCCTCGCGGGGCCGACGGTATGCCACGGTTACGCGGGCTTGCTGCAGATCGTCCATCGAATCGGCACGGCAGAGCGGGACGACGTGCTGCTCGGCGCGAAAACCCGTCTCGCCTCCACCATTTTGGCCATGGCGGATGCCGACGCGCCATTCGGCTTCCGGCATCCGATGCGGTATCCGCGGTCGGCGCCGGGGCCTACGGAGTTCAAGTTGTTGGATGTCGCCGGGATCCTCGAGGGCTCCGCGGGGGTGGCGTGCGCGCTGTTGTCGGTGATTCCGGACGGGATGCTCGGCACTGCGGCCGAGGCTCCCGCGCGTCCGTGGGATCGCGTCCTGGCATTGAGCTGAAAGGTGCACTTCCGATGACGGTCAACGCCTTCGAACTCACCGAGATCGTCGTGCGGTACGGCGCCACGTCGGCCGTCGACTCGGTGTCGCTGAGTTCGGCCCCCGGCCGCCTGACCGCGCTGCTGGGGCCGAACGGTGCGGGCAAATCCAGCCTGCTCAATGTGCTGTCCACCGCGGCCCAGCCCGTATCCGGGACCGTGCGTATCTTCGGCAACGATGCGCGCACCGCTCCGATGCGTGCCCGCGCGCAGCTGGGTCTGGTGTTCCAGGAACGAACGCTGGACAAAGAACTCACCATCGAGCAGAACCTGTGGTTTCACGCCCGGCTCTTCGGTATGCGCCGCGCCGACGCCGCGGCACAGATCGATCGGCTGCTCGCCCTGTTGGATCTGACCGAGCAGCGGCGCGCCACCGTCGAACGCTTGTCCGGCGGAACCGCCCGGCGGGTCGAATTGGCGCGCGCCCTCTTGCATCGTCCCGGTCTGCTCATCCTGGACGAGCCGACAACGGGACTCGATCCGCGGTCTCGCCGGGTCTTCTGGCGCGATCTGCTTCGCATGCGCGACGAACTCGGTATCACCACGATCTATTCCACGCACTACCTCGACGAAGCCGAGTACGCGGACAGAATTGTGATCATGGCCGGTGGAAGGATCGGCCGATCGGGATCGCCGGTAGACCTCAAAGACGATTTGCACGTCTCCTGTGTGCGACTGCGGACCCACGACGACGCCGCGGCCGGTGAGCAATTACGCGCGGCCGGGTTCGAGGTGGTCACCGGGCTCACGACGCTGGAGATCCGGTGCGCCGAGCCGGATCGGCGGGTCGCCGACATCGTGCGCGTGCTCCAGCTGCCGATTCTGAGTGTCACCGTGCACAACCCGTCGATGGACGACGTCTACGCCGCCGCGACTACACATACCGGGAAGGACATGCCGTGACCGCATCGCAGGCGATGACCGACCATCGGCCGGAACGCGTCATGGTCGGCAGCATCAGGGCCGTTGCGGTGATCGCGTACCGGGACCTGCAACGCCAGATCCGTCGTCCGGGACTACTGATCAGCAATGCCGCCCAGTTGCTGTTCTTCATCGTCATCTATGCCGTTGGTTTCGACGCCATGGTCGGCAGCGTGGGCACGGTCTCCTTCAGCGCCTATATCCTGCCCGGCATCATCGCCATCCAAGTGGCGACGATCGGAATCGCCACCGGATTGTCGTACGCCTGGGATCGGGAGTTCGGCGTGCTGCGCGAGATGACCGTCGCGCCGGTGCCCCGGATGTGTCTGCCGATGGGCAAAGTCGCCGGCACCGGGGTGGTTGTCGGGGCGCAGAGTTCGCTGTTGCTGTTGTGCGCGCCGGTATTCGGATTGTCACCGACAGCTGCGCAGATCGCGGCAGCCGCGGCGGTCTACCTGTTCGGGTCGGCGGTCTTCAGCCTGCTCGGATTGTTCCTGGCTACCGCGCTGCGGCAGATCCAGACGTTGCAGGCCGGCGTCCAGATCACGATGCTGCCGATGCTGTTTCTCTCGGGCTCGGTGTTCCAACCCGCCGGGGTGCCGTCCTGGCTCTCGGTGTTGATTCGCCTCAATCCGCTGACCTATCTGGTCGACATGGGCAGACAGGTATTGGTCGGCGGCCCAGGCTTCGCTTCGATGGGCGTGGACGCGCTGGTCCTGGTGTGCCTGGCGCTGTTCTTCACCGCCACGATCCGCATCAGGATCGGGCGATGATGCCGGCGACCGGCCTGCACCCCGCCGAGGACCAGCGCGGCCGGGTCCACGGCTTTCCGCTATGGCCCGCAGTGGCCGCGGTCGATCACGAGGCGAGTACTCCGATACTGGAAGCGGCACTGGACTGGCTCGCCGCGAACCTACGCTGGTTCGATCCAGCCCAGTGGGAACGTTTTCTGCCGGCCCGGCAGTTCCCCGAAGGCGCTGCGCTCGAACTGCTCGTGCTGTGCCGTGTGCTGTGTCGTGGGCGATGGCGCGATCATCCGCTCGTCGACGGCGCGACCGGGCTGGCGCGCACGCTGGTGGAAGCGGCCGCCTTCCACGACGCACTGGGGCGTGCGGACGACAAGTTCACGTATCGCGCCTACTTGGTGGCCTTGCTCGCTGATCTCGGCTGCCCGATACCAAGTGCTGCGCAACGGGTACGCACGGTACTCGAAACGGGAAGCGGTGGCCGGGAAGGCGCTTGGCACCCACCGCTGTCCCGTCTGGAGCTGCGGTATGCGCTCGAGCTCGGCCGGTTCCCGCATACCCTGCCGCCGATGGACGAGTTGGTCGGGGTGACCATTGCCGCCGCGGAGCCCGACCCGATCTGGCTGCGCGACGACGAGGTCTACGCGCTCACCCACGTTGTCTTCTATGCCACGGATTTCGCAGCGCGGCCGCTGCGTACCGCACCGGCGCTCGTAGCCACGATGCGGACCCTGCTGGGGACTTATCTCGCGGCCGGGGACATGGATTTGGCGGGCGAGCTGCTGCTGTGCCTACTGGCGGTAACGCAGGACGACAGCGCGATCACCACGCACGGATGGCGAGCGCTGACTCGCCGCAGGCTGGCCGACGGCGCGGTGCCGGGTCCCCTGTTCGACCCGATCCGACTGTCGGGACTGAGCGGCCGGGTCGCCGAGGCATACACGTTCGGAACCTGCCATCACACGACAATGGTTGCGGCGATGGCCGCAGCGGAGCGAGAACGGCATCGTGCACGATGAGATCCACTGATTCCGGTCCGGCGCTCGCCGACCGCTCTTTGGCGGCTGCGCGGAAGTGGTTGGCGGCCACGACATCAAGGGAGCATCCGGCCGGCCGAATACCGGAGCGCAACGCGCAACGGCCCGGTTCGCCGCCTCGAGAACCGCTGACCATGTTGTGCTCCGATCCGACGCGCTGGCGTGCGCTGGCCGCGGTCGACGCCGCAGCTGCCTCGGCCGCATCCGCTGCCGAGTGGGCCGCCGTCCTGGACTCTCTTCTGGTGCTGGCGATTCGCCGCTACGACCTTGATGCGCTTGCCACCTTGCTGCTGGGCTGCGCCGAGTTCGGACTCACCCAGCAGCCGATTCCCGCGCGGGCAGTGGGCTTCCTGCTAGCGCAGCAACAGGTCGACGGCGGATTCGGATTCGTGCCCGGGACCGAGGAGCCCGCCGACACGGCGATCCGAATCGCCCTCACCCGGCGTTGCGTGCAAGCGCTTCAGCGGATCTGCGAACCGCACGATTCGAGGATGCGGAAGAACCCCTCCTCGAGATCACCGTCGCCCGCGATCCCCTGAACGGTGCCCTCGTAGCGCGTCTTTCCGGCGACCAGAATGGCGACCCGGTCACACACCTGAGCGATCTCCGACAACTGGTGGCTCGAGATGAAGACCGTTGTTCCCTCGGCGGCCAGAGAACGAATGAGTTCCCGCATCTCTCGGATGCCCACCGGGTCGAGGCCGTTGGTCGGCTCATCGAGCAGTAGGAGTTTCGGCCGCGCCAGCAAAGCGATCGCGATACCCAGACGCCAGCGCATTCCGAGGGAGTATGCCTGTACCTTGCGGGTTCGGACCTCGGTCAACTGCACGACGGCCAAGGTCTCCTCGATCCACTCCTCGGGCACACCGCGCAGTCTGGCGTGAATGCGCAGATGCGTCACCGCGTCCAGTTTCGGCCACAATCCCGGTGTCTCGATCAATGCGCCGACATCGACCAGCAGCGTCCGATCATAGGGTCGGCCGAACAACTGGATGACGCCGCTGGTCGGCCGCTGAAGCCCCAGAACGGTTTTCATCAAAGTGGACTTGCCCGCGCCGTTCGGGCCGAGCAGCCCGTAGACCTCTCCCGTGCGGACCGACAGATCGACCCCGTCGAGAGCGTGGTGTTTTCCGTAGTGCTTGTGCAGCTGCGCCACTTCCAAAGCAAACACGGTCAGATCTCCTTGCGCGTCATGTGGAACGAGCCGAGAGCCAGAACCAGCACCGCTAGTCCGATCGAGAGCGCGATGGCCGGCAGTATGACACCGTGGTCCCGGACCGGACTGTCGGCCGGTAGTGGAACGCCGTTGGGGCCGATCCCGGCCAAGGGCAGGATCACGCGCATGGGCCAGGCGAACGGCACCGCCATCCACCAGCTCTTGTCCGCGATGAGCATGCCGGACATCATGCCGACGACACCGGTCGTGATGGTGGGGCCCAGGCCCCAAACCACCGAGACGACCAGGGCCACGGCTGCGGTGCCGAGCCCGGCCAGCCAAGGCAGGTAGGACGCGGCGACGATAGTCGCGACGCTGGTCGCGAACCGGCCGCTCAATGCGGCCCCAACGCTGAGCAGCAACGCGAGCAGCGTAGTGGACACCGCGGTCAGCGCGGCCAGCCCCAGATACTTGCCGAGCAGATACTTGTTGCGCGGCACCGCGTACGAGAAGAGCAACCGCCAGGCGTCCTGATCGGCTCGCACCGAGAGGGCGGCCAGCAATGCGGCCGTCATGGGGATCAGAACTCCCCAGCCTTCGAGAACCACGTCGCGAAACACCGTCCAGGTATGGCCCGACCGGCCTTCTGGCGATGCCAACGACATGGGATACAGCGGAACGGTGATGACGACAGGTACCAGGATGGCGAACCAGCCGATGAAGCCGCGACGCATCCTCGCCAGTTCTGTCGCTGTGACGTCCCACAAACTCGGCTGGTCTCGCCGTGGGCGAAGGTCGGGCCCGTAGCGTGCCACGGTGGCGGCCATACTCTCTCCTCGAGTCGTTCGGTTCCATCGAGGTTGTAGCTGTCGAACGCGATGTGGTTCACGTCCGGCGCGATCGGGTCACTCGCCTTCCCCCACGCGGGCACTCCTCTTCAACGCCGCGCCGAGCTGGACGTTCGCGTTCAGCAACTCGATGCCGATGAGTTCGCCGTCGTCACCGAAGTCGAGGGCGGCGACGATCTCGCCGCTGTCCTCGTCGCGTACGCGCAGGGTGCGGGCAGCGTGGCGCGGCCCTTTGTTGTTCTGCCGAAGCGCAAGATAGGCGATGTTGTGCTGTTCGTCCCAGGTCAGGTAGTCGAGATAGTCGAGTTGCATATCGTATTCCTTGTCGTCGTTACTTCTGGAAAAGCAAAATTCAGGTGGCGCTTCGTCACAGAACGACTCGCTGCTCTGGTGGAAGGAACAGTCGATCTCGCGGTGTGACGTCGAAGGCCGAGTAGAACTCCGATACGTTGCGGACAACTTGGTTGGCTCGGAACTCACTCGGTGCGTGGCTGTTCGCGGCCAGCGCCGCGGCGGCGAACTGTTGTGTCTGTTTTACCCGCCAGCACCGCGCCCACGATAAGAACAGTGTGCGAAAGTCCGGCACGGTGCCACGACGGTGCGCGGCCCGTCGGTAGGCGGCGACCGCGACCTGGAGACCGCGCAGATCCGCCATGTTCTCGCTGACGGTCAGCCGCCCGTTGACCCGGTGTGTGGCATCGAAACCCTCGGGAACGAGGCTGTCGTACTGATCGACCAATTGCTTGGTCCTAGCGTCGAACGCGGCGCGGTCCTCGGCAGTCCACCACTCGCGCAGCCTGCCGTCACCGTCGTATCGAGCGCCTTGGTCATCGAACGCATGCCCGATCTCGTGCCCGATGATCGCACCGATCGCGCCGTAGTTCACCGCCGGATCCGCGTCCTTGTCGAAGTATGGCGCCTGCAGGAAGGCGGCGGGAAAGACGGCTTGGTTCGTCGATCGGTCGTAGAAGGCGTTGACGGTTTGTGCGGTGGTTGTCCACTCGCCCTTGTCGACCGCAGTGGCAAGTCGGTCGAACTCCCGCCGCCTGGCGAGATCGCGGATGCTACGCAGCGAATCTATCAACTTGTCCGGATCGACCGACGCGCCCGCACAGTCCGGTCGGTGCCGCGGGGAGCCGATCATCATCGTGATCTTGTCGAGTTTGGCGACGGCGGCCGAACGCGTGGACTGCGACATCCATAGCGAGTCGAGCAATGCCACACGGTAGGCCGCGAACAGATCGTCGACCAGCTCGCGCAGCGCGGCCTCGGCCGCGGCCGAAAAATGCTTCGCCACATAGAGTTTTTCCAGCTGGCCGCCCAACTCGGCATTCACCGTGGCGACCGCTCGTTGCCAGGGCTCGGCCGGTCGGCCCGCACCGCCGAGGAACTTGCGGCGAAACTCGAAATTGACGTCGGAGATTCCGGAGGGCAGGAAACGAGAGAACTCCTGGAGCAGACTCAATCGTAGGTAGTCACGCCAGTGCGCGATATCCGTATCGGCCCACAGTCGGCCGACCGCGGAGATGAAGTCGGGCTGCCGCACCACGACATGGGCGAACAGTTCCGGCGGCTGCGAGGTTCGCCCGGCGCGCCACGCGTCGAAGTCGAAATCATCTGCCAGACCGCATACTTCGGACCAGCGCATCGGGTTGTAGGTAGCCGTGGCGTCCTGGTCTCGCACGGCGTCCCAGTGAGCGACGGCGAGCTGCCGCTCGAGTTCGAACACTCGGTCGGACATGCCCGCCGGATCCGCGAAATTCGCGACGGCCGCGACTCGCGCCAAGAATGCCCGGTACGCGTCACGGTGCGCGCCGAGATCGGAGTTCCGGTAGTACCGGCTGTCCATCCCGAGGCCGGACTGCGCGAGGGTGGCGACATATCGGCGGGCATCCCTGGCATCGATGTCGACATACAGAGAGATGACTCCCGGAATCGGCAGCATGCCCATGACGCCGGCCAACTCGGATCTGGACGCGGCCGCGTCGATCGCCGCGAAGAGGTCGGCGAGCGGCGTCGTGCCGAGGCGTTCGACAGCCGCGGTGTTCAGGCAGGCCAGATACAGGTCGCGCACCTGCTGCTCGGAAGTACCGGGCCGGGGTTCGCGGATTTCCTGGATGACGGTCGAGAGTTGTTGTTCGACGCGCCGCATCACTTCGGTCATCGGGCTGCTCACCGATTGATCAGGAGGCAGCCGGTAGTTGCGCAACCACCTCCCGTTGACATGCCGGTAGAGGTCGTCCTGCGGACGGACAGTCTCGTCGAGCCCATCCGGGCCGGGCACGCCGGGTGGTGCGGCCGGACGGCATGCAGACGGAACAGCCCCGGCGGCAATCACTCCGAACGTGCGCAATGCGATACGACGGCTCACTTTTCGGGGCGGATTCGACAGCACCGTCGCTACCGATCAGCCGCGCAGCACGGTGAGCGGAAAGGACACGTCCGCTCGATGTTCCGAACCGACCAATTCGGCCCGGCTTCCCACGCCCAAGGTGTCGTACAGGCTGCGGATGCGTCGATACATCGACCGCTCCGAAAGATAGTTCAGGCGTGCGATCTCGGCGACGGTCATCGACGTGCGCAGCATGCGCAGCAGCCGGGTGTCCGACTCGGTCAAACCATCTCGGCCGGACTGATCCGCGCCGGTGGCCGGTGTAGCGGCTCGGCCGCGCAGGCGTTGCCGTGTCGGTTCGTTCGGTTCGCGGCCGGTCACCGCACCGAGCACCGCCGGGAGCGGCTTCCCCGGTGCCGAGCGCGTGCGGTCGAGGAGTTGCGCGCGAACGAGGTCGGCCTGGCGCTCGACGGATATCGCGACGTTGATCACGAAGTTGGCGCCGGAGCGTATCGCGGCATAGGTCGAGTAACCACCGACGTCATCGGTGACCGCGACGATGAGCCCCATGGCGTGCCGGGCGCGAACCGACCGCAGGCTTTCGGCTTGGGTTTCACTGTTGACGGGTAGCACGATCGGGGCGCCGCCGGCGTCCCCGCGCATGGCCAGTTGGTCGTAGTCGGCGAACTCCAACTCGAAATGCGGCCCGAACACGCTCCCCCACGACCCATCCGCGGGATCCAGATAGTCGCGCAAGCCCGGGTGGACGAATGCGACACGCCCGGTTGCTTGTTCGGAATCCCTACTGGTTCGAACGGCGTTCAAGAAAGCCCCCTTCACTTCGATCAGCGCGCTTTCGCGCGCCTCTTACCTATCCGCCGGCGCTACGCGCAGGACGGGCAGTACTCGAGCCCCCGACCGAGCGGCAAGCCTTCGACCCTGTACCTCGAGTACCGTCACAATAGGCGCGATGGCGCTTCGGCGCAGCCACGCCGGTCGCCGGGACCACCACCACACCGCGGCCCATCGGCCGGAGCCTGCGGCCGCGCCGCTAACGCATCACGCTCTTGCGGCGGGCCACCCGGGCTCGTGCCACTGCCCGCACGCTGGACGTCACCATCCACTCCTCGTCTCGCAATCTGTGTCCGATACTTCTCGTCACATGGTTGGACGCGGCGTCGGCGCATTCGGTTCCACCCGTGCGCAACAGATTGCCCAGGCCTCGCCGAGTTACCCGCAACATGCCCTCTCACCAGCACGATTGGGTTATTCGCGCCCACCATGTGTACTGTTGGAAAAGCCGACGCGGGGTGGAGCAGCTCGGTAGCTCGCTGGGCTCATAACCCAGAGGTCGCAGGTTCAAATCCTGTCCCCGCTACTGCGGAACGGTCCGGAGCACACGCTCCGGGCCGTTTCTCTTTTGCCGGGTCGAGTCACGACCATGGGTCACGCACAGCGGGTCGTCCGGGCACTACACCCCGTAGAACGCGGTGGCTTCCGGATCCGGCGAGGTCTCAGCGATGCACGGAGAGCCGGCGGTCCAGCGAGGTGGTCGGCGAGGATCCCACGCTGGGCGCATCGCGTAGACCCTTGCCACCGACGTCGGGAACCCCGACAGTCGAAGTGCAGATTATTTGACTACCGATGTCGGTTACTCCGACGCGCTCAATCCTGCGATGCGGTTCGACGCTTGCCTGTTCCGTAGCTCACATCCGAAGCTTCGGCAGAATGACCAGCCGCCGATCGCGATTGCGAATCGGCGGTTAAAAGATCGTTACGACACCGTCCTGGATTGGTGACGTCCGAGTTGTCATGTCACGATACTTTCGAGTCACCTGGACAAATCATCCCGAAGTGTTTTCCCGCAGGCAACCCCCGGTTCCCATCACCGCACCCGCCTTGTCTCCTTCGGCGTGTTCGTAATGATTCGATCGCCAATGTCGGCCATCTCTGCGTGCAACGACAACAATCTGTGAGGAAAGTTCCGCGTGAGTGATTTCTGGAATGTGAGCTCGTCTTTGGCGTGTCTCAGCGTCGGCATTTCATTGTTCGGTGTCATCGCGTACCTGGCGGGGATACTGGAAGGGGACACCCGGCCGCGCATCGCGTCGTGGGCGGCCTGGTGCACCGCGAACACCGTGTTCGCGGTGGTGGCGTACCTCGAGGGCGGCTATCTGGCCGCGGCCATCAACGCCGCCGCGGCGGCGATGAACGCGGCGGTCATCGTCGTCGGCATCACCCGCGGGTCCGGCCTGCGACCGGAAGACAATATCGATTGGGCCTGCCTGGTCTCCTCGATCGCATGCGTGCTGGTGACGGTCGGCGTACAGGAAAAGGCATTCGGCGCGCTGTTCGCGATATGCGCCAATCTCATCGCCACCATTCCAACGCTCCGGCATGTGTGGTCCAAACCGCACGAGGAAACCTGGCAAACCTTCGCGGCGAACGCACTCGCGAACGGCCTCGGCCTGCTCGGTGTGCTCCTGGTGAGCGGGTTCGAATTCGTTTCGATCGCCGGCCCGATGATTTCCACGGCGGGCA
Source organism: Nocardia sp. NPDC051900 (assembly GCF_044452545.1). Lineage (NCBI taxonomy): Bacteria > Bacillati > Actinomycetota > Actinomycetes > Mycobacteriales > Nocardiaceae > Nocardia > Nocardia sp. NPDC051900. Next base: position 154,317 of record NZ_JBITBU010000002.1, read on the forward strand.
ATGCCGGTTTGGTCGCCCTTACCGTCGGTCGTGCTCGATTCGCCGCCGTCGCGGTCGTCCCGGTGAAAGTCGGCTGATCTCGCGTGCGATCGGTCACTTCCAATATCGGCGACTGCTTCACCGATCCGGGCGAACTCACCGAGGGACAAGCCCGGCGCGCTCTCGAAATCCACGTCATCTGTTCCTCGCGCTGCCTCGTCCTGCGACGGGCCAAGCGAGTGCTGGGAGTAGATGACCCGACCGACGCGCCACCAGGCGGTCGTTGACCGCCGACCGGCAGGTTGCGCCCGACGCCCGCCTTTCGGCGGACGCGTCGGGCGCAGCCGCGCAGGTACGCGAGCGCGGCGTCTCCTACCGCTATCCTTCGATCTCAGCGACCCGATGACCAGCTGATTCGTTCCGGGCAAGAGTTCTACCGACGCCGCTACGGCCGCGACGCCGAACGCTTGCCACGAAGGCGAAGGAGAGCGCTGTGCGGCGCAGGGCGATGCTCGAGGGGTGTGTGGCGGCGGTTGCCGCACCGATGTTCGCCGCCTGCGGCCTGCTGAAAAGCGACGCGCAACCGGCGGACGAGTTGGCTTTCGACCCGGACGAATTCACGGTGCGGAAGAAGACCGTCGCCACCTTCGAGCGGGACAAGAACGTGACCTACCGGTTCTACGACAGCGTTGTCTACGTGGCGAAACCGGTGAACAAGACGTATCAGAGCTTGAACGTCAGCGTTCCCGTCGAGATCGATGGGAACACCGTCGACGCGAGCAAGGCTCCGATTCTCTTGAGCAACTCCATCGGCGGCTATCTGTCGTCGGCGGCCGAGGGCGGCAAGCCGGACGACGGCGGTGATCGGGGCAGGAACCGCGAGCTCGCCCTCGCGGCGGGTTATGTCGTCGTCGAGCCCGGTGCGCGCGGGCGCGACCTGGTCGCCCCGGACGGCACGTACTACGGCGTGGCGCCCGCCGCCATCGTGGATCTCAAGGCCGCGGTCCGATACCTGCGGCACAACTCCGGCCGGGTTCCGGGAAACACCGACCGGATCGTCGCCACCGGTGTCAGCGCGGGCGGCGCGCTGTCCGCGCTGCTGGCTGCCTCCGCCGACAACCGGATGTACGACCGGTATCTCGCCGAACTCGGCGCGGCGGACGCGAGCGACGCCGTTTTCGCCGCCGCCCCTTACTGTCCCGTGACCGATCTCGACCACGCGGACATGGCCTACGAGTGGAATTGGGGCGCCAACCCGCTGCGCTCCGGCGAACTCGACGCGACGGCCTCGCGCGAACTGAGCACTGCGTTCGTGGACTACCAGGCATCGTTGGAACTGCAAGGGACGGACGGATTCGGGCCGATCACGGCCGACAACTACGGCAACTACCTCGTGCGGACCTACCTCGAACCGGCGGCGACCAGGTATTTGACCGCTTTGCAGGACTCCGAGCGTTCCAGCTACCTGGCGGCCAACACGTGGATCACCTGGTCGGGCGACCGGGCGGAGTTCACCTGGCCGAATTTCCTCGCGCACGTGGGCGAGCGGAAGAAGGGCGTGCCCGCGTTCGACGCCTTCGACCTGTCCTCTCCGGAGAACAACCTGTTCGGTGCCGGCACCGTCAAGGCCAGGCACTTCACCCTGTTCAGCCTGCGGCGAGCGACGGGCGACCCGGGCGCGCAACTCGACAGCGACCTGCCCGAGAAGATCAGCATGATGAACCCCATGTTCTTTCTCCGCCAACGCAATCCCGCCCGGGCGAAGCACTGGTGGATTCGCGTCGGCACCAAGGACACCGATGCGTCGCTGACCATCGTGGGCAACCTCGCCGCGAGCCTGGCGAATCTGGGCGACCAGGTCGACGCCGCGATGTATTGGGACGCGGGGCACGGCAGCAACGAGGACGCCGCGGATTTCGTCGCGTGGATCGGCAAGGTGACCGGCTACACCGGCTGAGGCCTTCGCCGACGAGCGGCCTTTCCACGAGCTCGCCGGGTCACCAGGTGGCACACCGGACTCGGTTCGCGGCGAAGACCTGCTGAGGCGTTGGTCCCGGCAACGCCCGCGCGGCGCTCCGACCGGCCACCGGCGTCGGGGACCGCTAACAGCACGGCGGCTCGATGCCGAGCTCCCGCAGACGTTCGATGTAGACCGCCACGCCGGCGAGTTTGATGTCCTCGTATCCGCGCACCACGTCGGCGAGCGCGGCCGCCCGCACGGCGCGGTCGTAGCCCGACCGGTCCAGCCCCTCGGCGAGGTCTGTCACCATCGCGGTGTAGTGAGTGCGCAACTCACGTTCCACGCGTCGCACGTGCGCGTATCCGAACGGGTCGAATCTCGTGCCGCGCAGCCGCTTTCCCTTGGCCAGCAAGCGCAGGGCGAAGTGGCTGCCCGGCCCCATTCCGATCTTGTCCTTCCGTCCCAGCGCACGCAGGACCGGCGGGTGCAGCCGATAGGTGAGGTTCGCCCCCTCGGGTACCTGCGCGGCGACCTCGGCCAGGAACGACGGATCGGTGAGCCGTCGCGCCACCTCGTACTCGTCCTTGTATGCCGTGAACTTGTACAGCCCGCGCGCGACCTGCTCGCTGAACTCGGTACGGTCGGTCACCTCACGCTCGGCAGCCCAGACTCGTTGCATCGTGGCCACGTAGTCGCGCGCCATCGCAACGCTCTGGAAGCCGATCAGCTCGACGGCCCGCAGCTCGACCAGCCGCCGCGTCTCGCCCGTCGCGGTCAGCTCGTCGAACAGGTCCGCTGGCACCGGTACCGGAGTGCGTTCGGACGTGCGACGCGTGGTGGCGGCGGCGAACTCCTCCGGCCGAGCTATCGCGACCCGGCCCCAGCGGAAGGCCGCGAGGTTGGCGTCCACGGCCACGCCGTTGATCTCGATGGCCTCCTCGATCGCCGTGCCCGGCAGCCGCAGGCCACCGAGTTCGTAGGCTGCGCCCACCAGGAGGAAGTTCGCGGCGGCAGTGTTGCCGAAAAGCGCCTCCGCGGCGGCGAGAGCATCGAAGGACCGCACCGAGCGCGAGACCTGTTCCAATCGCCGCAGCAACGTCGCCTCGCCGGGGTAGGTGACGGACCGGTCGTAGACCATGTCCCCGGTCGGGGTCTCGCTGGTGGAGGCGACCGAGACGGTCGTCTCGGCGCAGCCGTAGGCCAGGTTCTTGTTGTCGGTGGCGGCCAGCAGGTCGAACGCCACGATGCAGTCGGCCGAGGCCGGGGCCAGCCGGTTGGCCGGCTCCAGCGCCCCGACGGCGAAACGCAGATGCGAGACCACCGGCCCGGCCTTCTGGCTCATGCCGATCTGGTCCAGGCTCGCCACCTCGTACCCGGCGCGCATCGCGGCGGTCGCCAGTACCTGGTTCACGGTGACGATGCCGGTGCCGCCGATACCGGCGAGAAAGACGTTCTGCGTGGTCGTCGGCGGTTCGTGCACCAGGTCCGGCAGCCGCGGCGGCTGCGGCGCGCGAACGGCTCGGCGCGGCTTCCGCGCGGCCGGGTCGGGCAGTTCGACCGTGACGAACGCGGGGCAGTCGCCCTTCAGGCAGCTGTAGTCGGTGTTGCACGAGGTCTGGTCAATCCGCGTCTTGCGCCCGAACTCGGTGTCCACCGGCTGCACCGACAGGCAGTTGCTCTGCACGCCGCAGTCGCCGCAGCCTTCGCACACCGCCTCGTTGACGACCACCCGGGTGCGGCGCACCGGCAAAGCGCCCCGCTTGCGCTGCCGCCGCGCGTCGGCCGCGCAGTGCTGGTCGTAGATCAGCACGGTGACGCCGGGGATCTCGCGCAGTGTGCGTTGCGCTTCGTCGAGGCGGTCGCGGTGCCATAGGAGGGCGCCGGGAGCGAGATCGCGCTTGCGGTAGCGCTCGGGCTCGTCGGCGCAGACGATGATCCGCCGGACGCCCTCGACGGCGAGTTTGTGGGTGAGCATCGGCACCGTGAGCGCGCCCTCGGCGTGCTGCGCGCCGGTCATCGCGACCACATCGTTGTGCAGCAGCTTGAAGGTGATGTTCACGCCAGCGGCGACGCACGCCTGCACGGCGAGCTGGCCGGAGTGGAAATACGTTCCGTCACCGATGTTCTGGAACAGGTGCGGCACGTCGGTGAACGGCGCTTGACCGATCCACTGCGCGCCTTCGCCGCCCATCTGGGTCAGCCCGGTGACCTTGCTGTCGGCGCGGCCGGACATGGTCACCAGGGTGTGGCAGCCGATGCCGCCGCCCGCCAGTGAGCCCTCCGGAACGGCGGTGGAACGATTGTGCGGGCAACCGCTGCAGAAGTAGGCCGCGCGCTTGGCGGGCAGCACCGACAGCGACAGCGGCTGCGGCAGCGGACGTTTCAGTTCGAGGCGCCCGTCGAGCACGCGGCGCAGCGGTGCGGCGACGCGCCCGGAGGTCAGTTCGCCGTCGGCGCCGAACAGCGGGCGGTCCGCCTCGTCGCGCTTGCCGAGGATTTCCGGCGCGCCCGCGACCCCGTACAGGATGTCGCGGATCTGGGTCTCGATGAAGGCGGTCTTGTCCTCGACGACGATCAGCTGGTCGAGCCCGGCGGCGAACTCGCCGACCCGGTCGGGCGCGAGGGGAAACGGCATTCCGATGCGCAGCAGGCGGATCCCCGCGCTGTACAGCGCTTCGTCGTCGGCGCCGAGGTCGATCAGCGCTTGGCGGACCGCGTCGAAGGTGGTCCCGGTGGCGGCGATGCCGATCGTGGCGCGGGCCGGGTTCACCTCGATCACGTCCAGGCCGTTGCGCGTGCTGTAGGCGCGCACCAACTCCCAGCGGGGACCGTAGAGGTCCGCTTCGGCGAGCAAGCTGTCGGCGGGCGCGGCCATCGGACGCTGCCGGTAGTGGAACCGATGACCTTCCCAGTCGATCTCGGGCACAACGATGTCGATGTCACCCACCGAACCGTCCACGGTCCACGCGCCGTCGGCGACGTCGGCGACGATCTTCAGCGCCACGAGGCAACCCGAGGCGCGCGACAGGGCGACGCCGTGCAGGCCCATGGTGATGATCTCGCGGGCGTTGCGCGGGAACAGCACCGGAATGTTCATCGCGGCCAAGGAGCGCTCGCTCACCGCGGGCACGGTGGAGGACTTGGCCGCCGGATCGTCGCCGACCAGCAGCAGGACGCCGCCGCGCGGATGCACGCCGTACATGTTGGCGTGGCGCAGCGCGTCGGTCGCCCGGTCCAGGCCGGGGCCTTTGCCGTACCAGACACCGACGACGCCGTCGTGGGTCGCCGCGCCCGCGGGCAGCTCCGCCTGGCTGCCCCACACGGAGGTCGCGGCCAGTTCCTCGTTCAATCCCGGGACGAACGAGATGTCGTGCTCGGCGAGCACCTCCGGCATGCCGGAGAGCATCTTGTCGACGCCGCCGAGCGGACTGCCCTGGTACCCGGACACGAACGTGCCCACTCGCCGCCCGGCGCGCAGATCACGCACATGCTGCTCCACCAGCTGCCGCCCGATGGCCTGCACGCCGGTGAGGACAACGGTCCCCGAGCCGACGCGGTAACGGTCGGCGAGGTCGTAGGGAGCTGCGATCAGATCGCGGTCGGCGAGCTCGGTCATCCGGATCCACCCGTCCGCTCGGCGCCGATCCGGCGCTTCGCATCGTTGAGCACTTGGTGCCGATATCGTGTCTCCGAAGATCTGAACGCACAACCTTTGAATAATAAGTTGAGCAATCTGCTCAATTCGACGTGTCATAGATGGGCACCGGCTAAGCACTGTGCGAGGTCGCTGTGACGACGCGCACACTCTCACGTCGAGGCGTCCGGTCATTTCCGCGAGCCGCACCGGTGCCACACCGCGCATCCTCCGCCGCGCCCGCGCCTACCTGTGTGAAGGTGGAGAGGTGGCACTGCGCAGGATGGGTACGGCGATCGTCGCCGCCATCACGTTCGGAACGCTGACCGCGTGCGGGCAGCAGGCGGACCCGGCCGTGCCCGCCACTCCGGAGCGCACCGCGGAAGCGGCGGCGGGGATGCGGGCCGACCCGGGTCCCCGGCGATACGCGGGCGGGACGATGGTCGTCATCCCGCATGCCGCGGACTTGGAATCCAGTTCCGCCTTGCCCTTCTCGGAGTACGACGTCGAGGACGGGACGGACAAACTCGGGATCCACATCCCCGGCCCGGTCGGCTGCCCGAGCATAGGATTCACCGCGCGGGTGGAGGAATCGGCCGACCTGGTGAGCGTGCGATTGATCCATGGCCTGCATCGCGGCATGCCGCCGTGTCAGGGCGCGAACCCGGAGCAGAAGCGCGAGTACGGCGTGGTCGTCGTCGACCTGCAACGCCCGCTGGGCGGACGGGCGGTGCTCAGCTTCACATGATCCGGATCGGTGCGCGACCGGGTAGGCCACCTCCGTTAGTGATCTTGTCGAATGGCGGGCCGCGGGCTTTGTGACATGTCCGGTTCGCCTGTGCCGGAGCGGCGTCCGGAGAATGTCGGGCGCTATCTTCGCAGCGGATGGTGCCGCCTTCGCGGCTACCGGCGGTCCCGGAGTCGAAGGAGGTGCGGCAGTCCGCCATGATCGACTCAGGGTTCCCACGGCGGCGGTTCCTTCTGCTCCGCCCCGCAGTGAAGGTTCGCTGCGGTTCTCGTGTAGTGCCGGTGCGTCCGAAGCACCGCCCCGCGGCGTGCCCGCCGCGGGGCGGTGGGTCGGTGACGGCTGACTTTCGAAGGAAACCCGTGTCCAGAGTTCCGTTCAGGATCGCGATCTTGCTGGTGAGCATCGTCTCGCTCGGCCTGCTCGGCCTGCCCGCTACTGCGCAACCCCTCTATCCCACTCCCGATCCCGATCCCTTCTACACCGCGCCGCCCGACCTGGGGGCGCTCACGCCGGGCGACGTCGTACGGAGCCGCAGGATCGACACCGGTATGTATGTCGGGACCGAGGGCTGGCAAGTCGCGTTCCGCTCCACAAATTCGCAGGGCCAGCCCGTCATGGGCATCACAACGGTCCTGATGCCCGCCGGGGTGAAGAATCCGCCGCTGGTCTCCTACCAGGCGCTGATCAATTCCCTCGGCACCCAGTGCAATCCGTCGCGCTCGCTGTTCAACGGCGAACTACAGGACGCGGTCGGCGCGATGTTGCCCATCGGACGCGGATGGGCGATCTCGCTGCCGGACTATCTGGGCCCCACCTCCGCCTACGGCGCCGCGCGCCTGGCCGGAATGATGACCCTCGACAGCGTGAAGGCCGTCCGCAAGGTCGCCGCACTGGGGCTGTCCGACTCCCCCGTCGCCATCGCGGGCTACTCCGGCGGCGGCATGGCCACCGCGTGGGCCGCCGCCATGCAACCCACCTACGCGCCGGATCTGAAACTCACCACCGCCGTGGCCGGTGGCATCCCCGCCGACCTGGAGGAGATGGCGATGGCGCTCGGCTTCGAGCCGCACCCCGGATTCGGCCTCGCATTCGCCGCCGCCATGGGGCTGGAGCGGGAGTACCCGGACCGGCTGCCGATCTCCGATCAGCTCAACGAGAACGGTTTGTGGTTCCGGGAATTCACCCACGACGCCTGCCGCCGATTCCTGCTCTTCCACGGCGCCTTCCGCAGCGCGGAGCAGATGGCGGCGTCCAAGAGCCTGATGGACAGCCCGGAGGCGCACGCCGTCCTGCGGGAGAACAGCCTGAAGTACTTCGACGGCGTTCCGACCGTGCCGACCTACATGTGGCAGGGCCGCTTCGACACCCTCACCTTCTACAACCCGGTCGCCGAGGTCGCCGACCGGTACTGCAAGGCGGGTGCGCGGTTGACGTTCCATACCGTCGACATCTCCGAGCACCTGACCGCGGCCGCCGCCGGATTCGCGGACGCGTGGAACTACGTCGAGGCCAGGTTCCGCGGCGAACCCGCACCGACCAGCTGCTGAACCCAGAAGACAAGCGGGCCCGGGAGTGCTTCTCCCGGGCCGCTTCTCGTTGCATCAGCTGATGGAACGCACCTCTTTCTCGTACTGCGCGCGGACCGTCTCGTCGGCCGGGTGCAACGCGCGATCCCCGTCGAACAGGCCCCGGATCAGGCGCACCGCGCGTTCCGGCGCGGCGGCCAATGCGATGTCGAGCGGGCCGAGGTAATTCGGCACGGCCACCTCGGCTTTGCGGGTGACGCAGGTGCGCAGGATCGCGCCGGCGACGTCTTCCGGGTCGACGGTCGGCATGCCGTGGCCGAGTGTCAAACCCGAGGAAAGGCGGGTTCGCACGGCCGACGGCAGGACGCAGCTGACACTGACGCCATGCCCGGCGAATTCCAGGCGGGTCGCCGCCGAGAGACCGACCGCGGCGAACTTGCTCGCGTTGTACACGGCCAGCCCCGGAATCGGGATCTTGCCCGCCAGCGAGGCGACGTTGACGACATGGCCGCGACCACGCTCGATCATGCCCGGCGCGACGGCGCGCATGCCGTGGATGAGACCCCAGACGTTGATGTCCAGCGTGGCCTGACCGACCACGTCCGGTTCGTCCAGGAACGCGCCCGCAGGCATGACACCGGCGTTGTTGACCAGCACGTCGATTCCGCCGACCGCAGCGGCCACCGCGTCCCATTGCCCGCGCGAACGCACGTCGAGTTCGAACGCGCTCGCCCCGATCGCGGCGGCCGCCTCCTCGGCGGCGGGTTTGTCCACGTCGGCGATTACGACCCGAGATCCTTTCGCGGCGAATAATTCCGCGGTGGCCCGGCCGATTCCCCGCCCGCCTCCGGTGATCAGGACTGTCGCCTCGCGCAGGTCGATCGCGGGGTAACCGGATCCGAGGATTCTCATACGAATGCTCCTTGTTCGAGCGTGCGGCGGGTACTGCGCAGGCTGTGTTCGAAGGTGGCGAGACGGCGGCGGCCGTCCATGAAGTTCGGTCCCGTCACCGCGAGGTCGTCGGCGGTCGCGCCAACGAACAGCACCTTGGTGCCCGCGGCGCGCAGTCGTGCGATCTCGGTGCGGAGCTTGTCGCTCATCCGGTTGCGCAGCTGCCGTTCCAGCAGGTGCCCAGGGCCGGTCGCCGGGATCCGGGCCGCGGAGGCCATCGGAGCCAGCACGAGGAGTTCGTCCAAGTTCTCGGCGACGAGCAGGTCCACCGAGGCCGTGGAGCCCGCGCCGCCGTCGACGAAGCGGCGGCCCCCGATGGTGACCGGAGGGAACCAGCCGGGCACGGCCCACGATGCCCGCAGTGCCGCGCCGATGGTCGCGGCGGGCGCACCGGGCGCGCCGAACGCGACGCGCTCGCCCGTCGCGTAGTCCATCGCCACCAGCCGGGTCGCCGGATGCGGCACCCAGTCGCGGCCGGGGTTCAGTCGTTCGGCCAGCCGTTGCAGCCAGCCCGGGTCGCCACCGCCGACCGGCAGCAGTCCGCTGCCCGCGGCCAACAGCGCCTGGCCCGGCTCCTGGCGACGCAGCGGCAGTCGAAGCGAGCCGAGCCGCGGGCGCGGCAGCGGCGGAAACCGGCCGGGCTCGGCGGCGCGGAGCTCGCGCAGGATCGGGTCGGTCGCGGTGCCGCGCTGCAACGCGACCAGGTCGTCCACCGAAACGCCACTGCCGAGCATCGTCACCGTCTCCGCACCCGCGGACGTGCCGAGCAGCACGTCCGCCTCGCGCGGATCCCAGTCGAGCACATCCCGGGCGGCGGCGAGGGCGGCGACGATCCAGGCCGCTCCCACGGTGCCACCGCATCCGATGGCCAGGCCGCGCCGCTGCGACCCTTTGTTGTTACCCATAGTCTCAGACACTAGCTCGGCTCGGCCCGAAAGCCACCCCTCTAGCGGTCGGTTTCCGGGCTCAGGCCGTGAAGTGCAGCGTCCATTCGCCGCGATAGTGCAGGCGGGTGACGCTGCCGGGCGGGATATCGATGCGCCAGAAAGATTTCGGTGGAGCGTCCAGCGTCACCAGCAGCGCGGCCCGGACGACCGCCGGGTGGGTGACCGCGATCGTGGACACCGACCGCGCGGCGACCTCGGCCATCCAGAGCCTGGTCCGTTCGATCACGTCCAGCACGGACTCGCCGCCGTGCCCGCGGAACGCCGGGTCGGTCAACCAGGCGTACAAGTCGTCCTGGGGCACCGACATCAGTTCGCCGCCGCGCCAGGCGCCCGCGTCCAGGTCGCGCAGCCGGTTGTCCTCCTCATCCGGCAGCAGCCCCAGCAACGCGGCGGTCTCCACCGTCCGGCGTTCCGGGCCGGTGAGCACTCGCGCGGCGGTGAGCGGCCCGCATCCGGCCACCGCCCGCCTGCCCGCCTCGGTGAGCGATTCGTCCACCGGGAACCGTGCCTTCCGCATCGCCTCGGTCATCCCATGGCTGACCAGGTCGAGTCTGAGCACTTTTTGCACCTGTCGAAGCGTACGGCCCGGCGTCGGCGGCCGTTGTTCGATTGCTCCCGCTTCGCTCGCGAAACGGTACGGGCGTACTTGTCGGTGGGCCGGTGCACACTTGAATCCATGGCCCAGTTCTCCCGCGCGACCCAGGAGTGGTTCGACGGCGCGTTCCCCGCGCCGACCTCCGCTCAGCTGGGGGCGTGGAAGGCGATCGCGGCGGGCGAGCACACTCTGGTCGTCGCGCCCACCGGATCCGGCAAGACGCTCTCGGCGTTCCTGTGGGCGATAGACCAGCTGGCCGGCCGGGAACGTCGGCCGGAGCGGGCGGGCACTTCCGTGCTGTACGTGTCCCCGCTGAAGGCGCTGGCGGTGGACGTGGAACGCAATCTGCGAGCGCCGCTGGTCGGCGTCACGCAGACGGCGAAACGCCTGGGACTGGAGCCGCCGGAGATCACCGTCGGGGTCCGTTCCGGCGACACCAGCGCGTCCGATCGGCGGTCCATGCTGCGCACCCCGCCGGACATCCTGATCACCACGCCGGAGTCGCTGTTCCTCATGCTCACCTCGGCGGCCAGCGAGACGCTGCGGGACGTGCGCACGGTGATCGTTGACGAGGTGCACGCGATCGCCGGTTCCAAGCGCGGTTCGCACCTGGCGCTGTCGCTGGCCCGGCTGGATCTGCTGACCGAGCGGCCCGCCCAGCGCATCGGGCTGTCGGCGACCGTCCGGCCGCCGGAGGAAGTCGGCCGGTTCCTGGTCGGCAACGCGCCGATCACCCTGGTCGCGCCGCCCGCGCCCAAGACGTTCGACCTGTCGGTGCGCGTGCCGGTGGCGGACATGACCGAGCCCGGCGACTCCGACCAGCCTGGATCGATCTGGCCCCACGTGGACGAGGCGATCGTCGAACTCGTGCTGGAGCACCGGTCCTCGATCGTGTTCGCGAACTCCCGCAGGCTGGCCGAGCGGCTCACCGCCCGGCTGAACGAGGCCTACGCGGCGCGGCTGGGCGAGCCGGTGGAGACCGAGCACAAGCCGCCCGCCCAGCTCGGCCCGTCCACCGAGGTGATCCACGGCGCGGGGCCCCTGCTGGCGCGCGCGCACCACGGTTCGGTCAGCAAGGAGCAGCGAGCGCTGATCGAAGACGATCTCAAGAGCGGGCGGCTGCGCTGCGTCGTCGCGACCAGCAGCCTGGAACTCGGCATCGACATGGGCGCGGTCGACCTGGTGGTCCAGGTGGAGGCACCGCCCTCGGTGGCCAGCGGATTGCAGCGGATCGGGCGGGCCGGGCACCAGGTCGGCGAGATCTCCCGCGGGGTGATCTTCCCCAAGCATCGCACCGACGTCATCCATTGCGCGGTGGCGTCGCGGCGGATGACGGCCGGACAGATCGAGGCGATCCAGATCCCGGCGCATCCGTTGGACATCCTCGCGCAACAGACCGTCGCCGCGTGCGCGCTGGACCCGATCGACGTCGACGCGTGGTTCGACGTCGTGCGCGGCACCGGCAGCTACGCGTCGCTGCCGCGCTCGGCCTACGAATCGGTGCTGGACCTGCTCTCGGGGCGGTATCCGTCCGACGAGTTCGCCGAACTGCGTCCCCGGCTGGTCTGGGATCGCGACGCGGGCACGCTCACCGGGCGGCCCGGCGCGCAACGGCTGGCCGTGACCTCGGGCGGAGCGATCCCCGATCGCGGCATGTTCGCGGTGTACATGGTGGGCGAGAAGGCCTCCCGGGTGGGGGAACTCGACGAGGAGATGGTCTACGAGTCCCGGGTCGGCGACGTGTTCGCGCTCGGGGCGACGAGCTGGCGGATCGAGGAGATCACCTTCGATCGAGTGCTGGTCACGCCCGCGTTCGGACAGCCGGGGCGGTTGCCGTTCTGGCACGGCGACGGGCTCGGTCGGCCCGCCGAACTCGGCGCTGCGCTCGGTGAATTCGTGCGCACGGTCGCACAGGACCTCGCCGCCGAGGCGTCCACGGGTACCGGGAAGACCGCACGGCGCGATGCCGGAACACCTCCGAAGGCGTCGAAACAGACTCGCGCGCAGGCGGATTCGATACCCAACGGCACGGGTCGCACGCCCGCGGTACCGGAGCGCGTCGCGGATATCATGCTTTCCGCCGGTCTCGACGACAACGCGACCGCCAACCTGCTCACACTCTTGGACGAACAGCGCACCGCGACCGGACATCTGCCCACCGACCGCACGCTGGTGGTGGAGCGGTTCCGCGACGAACTAGGCGACTGGCGGCTGGTGCTGCACTCCCCCTACGGTCTTCCGGTCCACGCCCCCTGGGCGCTGGCCATCGGGGCGCGGCTGCGCGAACGGTTCGGTGTGGACGCCGCGCCGAACGCCTCCGACGACGGCATCGTCGTGCGGCTGCCCGATACCACCGACGATCCGCCCGGCGCCGAACTGTTCGTCTTCGAGTCCGACGAGATCGATGACATCGTCACCGAGCAGGTGGGCGGCTCGGCGCTGTTCGCTTCGAGGTTCCGCGAGTGCGCCGCCCGCGCATTGTTGCTGCCGCGCCGCGACCCGGGCAAGCGAGCGCCGCTGTGGCAGCAGCGGCAGCGCTCGGCCCAGTTGCTGGACGTCGCGCGCAAGTTCCCCGAATTCCCGATCCTGTTGGAGACGGTGCGCGAATGCCTGCGCGACGTCTACGACCTGCCGTCGCTGCGCGACCTGCTCGGACAGGTGGGGCGGCGCCGGATACGGCTGGTCGAGGTGGAGACCGCGACGCCGTCACCGTTCGCCAACGCCCTGCTGTTCGACTACATCGGGCAGTTCATGTACGACGGCGACAGCCCGCTGGCCGAGCGGCGCGCCGCCGCGCTCTCGCTCGATTCCGGTCTGCTCGCCGAGTTGCTCGGCCGGGTCGAGCTGCGCGAACTGCTCGACGCCGCGGTCATCGAGCAAACCGAGCGAGAACTGCAGCGGCTCACTCCGGAGCGGCACGCGCGCGACGCCGAGGGCTTGGCGGATCTGCTGCGGCTGCTCGGGCCGCTCACCGCCGCCGAAGCCGCCGAGCGCTCCGACGAGGATCCCGTCGCCTGGTTCGAGAGCCTCGTGTCCGCACGCCGTGCGCTGGAGGTCTCCTTCGCGGGGCGCAGCTGGTGGGTCGCGGTGGAGGACGCGGCCCGGCTGCGCGACGCGCTCGGGGTTCCGCTGCCGATCGGCACGCCATCGGCGTTCATCGAGCCGGTGGCCGATCCGCTCGGCGATCTGGTCGGCCGCTACGCCCGCACGCACGGCCCGTTCGGCACGGAGGCGGTGGCGGCCCGGTTCGGGCTCGGCACCGCGGTCGCCGCCACCGCACTACACCGGCTCGGCATCGAAAAAAGGGTGGTCGAGGGGGAGTTCACGCCCGGAGCCGCCGGGGCGGAGTGGTGCGACGCGCAGGTGCTGCGCCGGCTGCGCCGCAGATCGCTCGCCGCCGCCAGGCACGAGGTCGAGCCGGTCTCGACCGCCGCGTTCGGGCGCTTTCTCCCGTCCTGGCAGCACGTCGGCAGCGGCGAATTGCGCGGCGTCGACGGCGTGGCGGCCGTCGTGGAACAGCTCGCGGGCGTGCCGATCCCGGCGTCCGCCTGGGAATCGCTCGTCCTGCCCGCGCGGGTGCGTGATTACACCCCGGCCATGCTCGACGAGCTCATGGCGACGGGTGAGGTGATCTGGTCAGGACACGGCGCCATCACCGCCAAGGACGGCTGGATCGTCCTGCATCCGGCCGAGCAGGCGCCGTTCACCCTCGCACCGCCGGACGAGGTCGATCTCACCGATGTCCAGTTGCGTCTGCTCGCCGCGCTCGGCGCGACCTTCGTGCCATGGACGCCACCCGGCCCCGCGGAAACCGTGCCGGATCGACCGCCCGTGCCGTTGGACGAGCCGGATCCGCCGACCGGCAGTGCGTCCGACGGTCGCGGCGCGCGCCGGCGATCCGCCGAGACGGCCGGTGGCGCCACACCGAACGAGTCGGACAACGGCCGACGTGGCCGACGATCACCAGTCGGCTCGGAAGACGTGGCCGACGCGGGGCATTCGATTTCCGGCGCTCCCGCGGAACGACTGATACCCGTGCCGCAGGGCGGCGGCGCGTACTTTTTCCGGCAACTCTCGGACGCCACCGGCCTGCTCGACGACACTGCCGCGGCCGCCGCATTGTGGGAATTGGTCTGGGCCGGAATGGTTTCCGGTGACACGTTCGCGCCGGTACGGGCGTTGCTATCCGGCACGGCCCGGACCACGACGGCCCACCGCACGCCCCGCCGCGCCCCGCGAGGACGGGCCTACCTGCCCCGGCCGAGCATGCCCACCCGTTCCGGCCCGCCCTCGGTCGCCGGGAGATGGTCTTTGCTCCCGGAGCGAGTCTCGGACAACACGCTGCGCGCCCACGCGACCGCGGATCTGCTCCTGGAGCGGTACGGCGTGCTGACCAGGGGCTCGGTGCAGAACGAGGGCGTGCCGGGCGGGTTCGCGCTGATGTACCGGGTGCTCACCGAGTTCGAGGACCGAGGACGCTGCCGCCGCGGTTATTTCGTCGATTCGCTGGGCGGCGCGCAGTTCTCCACCACCGACGTGGTGGACCGGCTGCGCTCCTTCGACCCGGAACGGGCCCGTCCCGAGTCCAGGGAGCCCACCGGCACGGTACTGGCACTGGCCGCGTCCGATCCGGCGAACCCATACGGCGCCGCTCTGGCCTGGCCGAAGAGCGACGTGGAGGGCGGGCATCGCCCCGGACGTAAAGCCGGAGCGCTCGTCGTGCTCGTCGACGGTGAACTGGTGCTGTATCTGGAGCGGGGCGGCAAGACCCTGCTCACCTTCACCGAGGACCCCGACGCCCGCCGCGCCGCCGCCGCGGCGCTCGCCGACCTGGTCCACCGCCGCCGGGTGGACTCGCTGGTCATCGACCGGGTCAACGGAGACACCGTGCATGGCAACACGTTCGCCGGGTTCCTCACCGAAGCCGGCTTCTCCGCCACCCCACGCGGCCTGCGCCTCCGGAGCCGCCCGTGAGCCCGCGATTCCGCGCCGACTCGGCGGAGCTGTCGTATGCCTGAGGGGGACACCGTCTTTCTCGCCGCGAAACGGCTTCGCACCGCGCTGGCGGGCAAAGAACTGACGCGCAGCGACTTCCGCGTACCGCGATACGCGACGGTGGATCTGCGCGGACAGGTGATCGAAAGCGTCGGCAGTTACGGGAAACATCTGTTCATCCGCACGCCCACCGTGAGCGTTCACACCCACTTGAAGATGGAGGGCAGCTGGCGCGTGTTCCACTGCGGACAGCGCTGGACGAAACCGCGCGTCGCCGCACGAGTCGTGTTGAGCACCGCGGACGTCGAAGCAGTCGGGTTCTCCTTGGGCACCGTCGAGGTCGTGCGGTTGAGCGACGAGCACCGCATCGTCGACCATCTCGGACCCGATCTGCTGGGCCCGGATTGGGATGCGGCGGAAGCCGTCCGGCGATTGGCGCGGTATCCGGATCAACCCATCGGCGTCGCGCTGCTGGATCAGCGCAATCTCGCCGGTATCGGGAACATCTTCCGCAGCGAGGTGTGTTTCCTGCGCCGCGTCCACCCCGCGACCAGGGTCGGCGACGTCCCGGACCTGTTGGCCATGGTCAACGAAGCACACCGCATCCTCGCCGAATCGGTGGCCAAGCCGCCGCGGCGCGCTCTGGCCTACGGCCGAACACACCGTCCGTGCCAGCGCTGCGGCACCCCACTCGCCGCCGACCTACTCGGTGACACCGCACCGGATCACGACCGCGTGGTGCAGCGAGAGCGGGGCATCTTCTTCTGCCCTCGATGTCAGCCCATCCCGGCCGATTGATCCGATGCCGCGAGTCCCGGTTTCCGGCAGGCGATCCGCCACGCCGCGCGGTAATTCGCTGTCTTACAGCCGATATCGGCCGACAACTCTTGACGAGCACTTCCCGCCCACCTAACTTACAATTTGTCAGTTATGGCGGGAGGCAGCATGGGCGACCGACGGCGATACGTGGTGATCGGGGGCGGCCTGGCCGGGCTCGCCTCGGCGGTCTGGCTGGCGGAAGCGGGCAAGCAGGTCACCCTGCTCGAACGCAGAGGCAGGCTCGGCGGACGCACCCACGCCATGCGCGCCGAGGCCGTGGACGATCCACCGGACAACGGCCAGCACGTGATCGCCAGCGGATACGACCACCTGTTCCGCTATCTGACCAGCGTCGGCACACGGCAGTACGTCGCTTTCCCGCATGGCGGCACACTGCGCTGGCCCGACGGCCGCAGCGTCACCATGCGCACCAAAGGAATCGCCGCGCTGCGCACGCTGTCCGGCGCGCATCCCGATGCGAACCCGCTGGAGCGCGTGCGCGCGACGATCGCCACGGTCCGGCTCGGCTGGCAGTGCCTGCGTCAGCCCGCCGACCTGCCCGGCCTCACCACCGAGCAATGGTTCGACCGGGTCGGCATGCCCGCCAAAGCCCGGGAAGCACTGTGGGATTGGCTGGCGCTCGGCATCGCGGCGGAGCCGGTGCAGCGGGAGTCGGCGAAGGTGTTCGCCGATGTGATGGCCACGGGCATCCGGCTGGGCCTGCGGCACCGGCAAGCCGTCGGCATCGGTTATCCGACCACCGACCTGGACACGTTGTATGTCACCGGGGCGTTGCGTGTCTTCGAGAAGCACGGCGCGCAGGTGCGCTACCGAGCCGTGGCGCGCCGGATCCACATCGTGGACGGGAAGGTCAGCGGCGTCGCGTTGGCGGACGGCAGCACGATCCCGGCCGACGCGGTGGTGTGCGCCGTGCCCAATTCGAACATCGGCGGCCTGCTCGACGATCTACCCGAGCACGCCGAGATCTACGCGGCGGCCGACAAACTCGGCTACACGCCGATCGTCAGCACCAACCTCTATCTCGATCGCCCACTGGGGACCACGGCCGAGTTCGAGGCGCTGATCGGCGGCACCGGCGTCATCGACGAGGTCTTCGATCGCCAGCGGATGACCGGGCGCAGTACCGCGAAGGCCTGGCTGTACTGCCTGACCACCAGTGGCGCCTACGAACAGATCCACAAGTCCGGCGACGAGATCGTCGCCGAGCAGATGGCGCTGCTGCGCCGCTACTATCCGGCGGCGCGAGCGGCGAACGTGGTACAGGCCCAAGTCGTCCGCATGCCGAAAGCCACCTTCTCCCAAGTCGTCGGCAACCACGCGTTGCGCCCGAGCCAGCGCACCTCGGTGCCCACTTTGACCCTCGCGGGTGACTGGACCGCCACCGACTGGTCGGCGACGATGGAAAGCGCGGCGCAGAGCGCGGCGCGGGCGGTCGAGCTGCTGCTCGAGCTACCTTCGACGGCGTGACCACCGACCGCTCCACGGCCGAGCGCGGTACCAGCGAGGCGCGGCCGAAGCGCCGGATGTCCGCCGCCGACCGCCGTATGCAGCTGCTGAACGTGGCGCGCGACATCGTCGCCACCGAAGGCTTCGGCGCGGTGAGCATCGACCGGGTGGCCCGCGAAGCGCGGGTCGCCCGCGCGCTGGTGTACCAGCAGTTCACCGACCTGTCCGGGCTGACGTCGGCGCTGCTGGACCGCGAGTCGGCCATCGCCTTCGCCGGTGTGCGCAGCGTGGACTGGGACCACGGTGACGTGGACCGGGTCGGTCGCGGCATCCTCGCCTACCTGCACGCCGCGCCGACCAGTTGGCGGATCATGCTCAGCCCGTTCGACGGCGGGCCGCCGGAGCTGCGCGAGCGACTCGCGCTCGGTCGCGCTTACGCGCGGGCGATCGGCGCGCGTCATCTGTCCAGATACCTCGGGGTCACGGTGGATCCGAATGGTCCGACAGAGCGAATCCTGTTGGCCGCCATGGAGGAACTGGCCCGGCTGCACCTCACCGACCCGAGCGCGTATCCGGACGAACTGGTGCTGCGCTACCTGCGCTCGCTGGTCGGCTGGGCCATGGCGATGGAAGCGCCCGACTGACCACACTCAGCCCTCCGACGGCACCGGCTCCAGGATCTGCGGGCGCGGCTCGGGCGCGGCGATCCGCAGGGCGTCGGCGGAGGCGTCGTCCGGTTGGGTCTGCGATTGGATCTCCGCCTCGACCCGCGCCTGATAGGTGCGTACCTCCCGGTCGATCTCCTCGTCGTCCCAGCCCAGGACGGGCGCGACCAGCCGGGCCACCTGCTCCGCGCAATTGGCTCCGCGGTGCGGGTACTCGATCGAGATCCGGGTCCGCCGGGCCAGGATGTCGTCGAGATGCAGGGCGCCCTCGGCCGCCGCCGCGTAGACCGCCTCCACCTGGAGATAGGACGGCGCGTCCGTGATCGGTTGCAGCAGTTCGGGTTGGTCCTCGGCGAAGGCCATGACATCGGCGATCAGCGAGCCGTACCGATCCAGCAGGTGCTTGATCCGGTACGGATGCACCCCGTAGGTCTCGGCCAGCTGCACCGTCTGGTTGACCAGCGCGAAATAGCCGTCGGCGCCGAGCAGCGGCACCTTCGCCGTGATCGATGGTGAGACCCGGGCCGGTATGTCCTGCGCCGCTTCGTCCACCGCGTCGAGAGCCATCACACGATAGGTGGTGTACTTGCCACCGGCGATGCCGACCAGACCGGGTGCGACCCGGGCGACGGCGTGTTCACGTGAGAGCTTGGAGGTCTCGTCGCTCTCCCCGGCCAGCAACGGGCGAAGGCCCGCGTACACGCCGTCGATGTCGTCCGGCGTGAGTGGCTGAACCAGTACTTGGTTCACCCGTTCCAGCAGATAGTCGATATCGGCCTTGGTCGCGGCCGGATGCGCGAGGTCGAGATTCCACTCGGTGTCGGTGGTGCCGATGATCCAATGCGCGCCCCAGGGGATGACGAACAGCACCGATGTCGCGGTGCGCAGGATGATCGCGGTGTCGCTCACGATCCGGTCGCGTGGGACCACGATGTGCACGCCTTTGGAGGCCCGCACATGGAACCGGCCGCGCTGATGCGACAGAGCTTGGACTTCGTCGGTCCACACGCCGGTCGCGTTGATCACCACATGTCCACGGACCTCGCCCGCGCGGCCGTCCTCGGTGTCGCGCACCTTCACGCCGACCACCCGGTCGGCTTCCCGCAGGAACCCGACGACCTGGGTGGACGTGCGGATCACCGCACCGTAGTGCGCGGCCGTGCGCGCCACCATCATGGTGTGGCGTGCGTCGTCGACGACCGTGTCGTAGTAGCTGACACCGCCGATCAGCGAATCGCGCCGCAGCCCGGGAGCCAGCCGCAACGCGCCCGCGCGCGTGAGATGCCGTTGCCCGGGAACGGATTTCGCCCCGCCCATGGTGTCGTACAGGACCAGGCCCGCCGCCACGTACGGACGCTCCCACACGCGGTTGGTCAGCGGGTACAGGAAGCGCAGCGGCTTAACCAGGTGCGGCGCCAGCATGGACAGCGCGAGCTCGCGCTCGCGCAGCGCCTCGCGCACCAATCCGAACTCCAACTGCTCGAGGTAGCGCAGTCCGCCGTGGAACATCTTCGACGACCGGCTGGACGTCCCGGACGCGAAATCGCGGGCTTCGACCAAAGCGACCTGTAAGCCCCTGGTCGCCGCGTCCAACGCGATACCGGCCCCGACCACGCCCCCACCGACGACGACCACATCGAAATGATCTTTGCCGAAGCGCTCCCAGGCCGCACTGCGCTGCTCCGGCCCGAGAAGCTGCGATTCCGGTTTCTTCGCCATGCTCGACTCCTCCAGCGGATGTGTCCGATCGAGCGTTCAGATCCAGGCTAGGCGAACCGCCGCGAATCGACCGCCCGCGCCCCGGCCCGTGTCGCCCCGTCCTACTCGTCGGTAACAATCCCAACCCTAGCCGAGCGGCGACCCGTCCCCACCGCCCAGTGAGGCACACAACAGCACACTCCCGCACTCACCAACCCCGCCGCCGCAACGACCGGATCGCCTCATCAGACCCAGCACAATTGCGACCGAACCGAGACCGAGCAGCCGCCCAGGCAGGGCAAAACACCCCGGCGGACCGGCAACTACTGCGGCCTCATGCACAACGTCTCGAATCCGACCCACGAGTCGCACGCGCCCCGCCACAGCCCGAACGGCCAACACGCCTTTCCCTCCGGGCAGTCCCGGCCGAGCACATGCGCCCGCGACCAACACAGCCGACTAGTACCCGACAACTCGCCGAACCGATCGAGCCGACACCAGAGCTACCACCAACCGCTCGCACCGGGTAGCAAGCCTCGACCCCGACGGCACCCACGCCTTCAGCGCGAAGCGAGACCGAGCATCCACCCTTCGCCGCCCGGCTCCGGTCCGAGTGGCCGCCGCGTACGCGACGAAAGGAGGAACAGACCGCCGGACCCGCAGCCAGCACTACAACCGCGTGCACCGGTAGCCGAACTTCGACACCGACGCGCCCAGCGCACCGCAACCACGTCTTTCGAGCGAAGCGAGACCGAGCATGCACCGTGGGGGGGCCGGGGGGGGGGGGGGGGGGGGGGGGGGGGGGGGGGGGGGGGGGGGGTCGGCGGGGGGGGGGGGGGGCCCCCCCCGCGCGCCGCGGGC